>JAPYUD010000415.1:0-1658 GCA_029936215.1 Pirellulaceae bacterium
CTGGAAGTCCTGCCACATGATAGCCTGCCGGCGAAAGGGCCTGGACGGGCGGAGAATGGAAACTTCGTGTTGACCACTCTTGCCGTTAGCACCCGTCCGCTTGAGGGAGAAGAGGAGCCACAGGTGCTTGGCCTGAAACGTGCTTTCGCCGATTTTTCCCAGCAGAGCTGGGCTGTCGAGCAGGCGATCAACGACAAGCCGGAGGATGGTTGGGCAGTTTCGCCCCAGTTCGGTAAACGCCATGTGGCTGTCTTTGAACTGGCCGAACCCGTCACGATCGATGGGGAACTGAAACTGACAGTCACGCTTCACCAGCAGTATGAAACCGGTGCGGCGCACAATCTCGGCCATTTCCGCCTTTCGACGACCGGCAGCCCGGCGAAACTTGCCCTGGAAGGTCTCGATTCGAGCATCGTAGCAGCGCTTGGCAAGACCGCCGGGGACCGTGACGAGGCGGAAGGAAAGTTGATCGCAGATTATTTCCGTTCCAACGATCCGGAATACAAACGGTTGCAGGCTGCTGTGACAGAGCATGCGGCCAAGGGGCCCAAGCCGAGCGAAACAAAAGCGCAGGCTGTCGTGGAGGGAGACCAGCGGCAGGCGAGTGTCCACCTCCGGGGTAATTTTCTGACCAAGGGAGTTGCGGTCGGTGCCGAGACGATTGCCGTCCTGCCGCCGATCAAGTCAGGTGATCAGCAGGCCAACCGGCTGGACCTGGCCAATTGGCTTTTTTCCGACGAGAACCCTTTGACCGGCCGGGTGACGGTAAATCGCATCTGGTACCGTTATTTTGGTCGTGGCCTGGTGGATTCGATCGATGACCTTGGCAGCCAGGGAGAGAGACCATCCCACCCCGACCTGCTTGACTGGCTGGCGGTCGAATTTCAACAGGGGGGGTGGCGGATGAAACCGATCCACCGGCTGATTGTAACTTCAGCAGTTTACCGCCAGAGTTCTGCCTTCAGGAATGACCTGACGGAGGTGGATCCGCTCAATGTCCTGCTGGCGCGGCAAACCCGCACCCGGGTGGAAGCCGAGGTGATCCGTGACATGGCGCTGGATGCCAGTGATCTGCTCAGCCAGAAGATCGGTGGGCCGAGTGTTCGGCCGCCCCAGCCAAATGAGTATTCTTCCCTGACCTATGCGGGTAGTGCCAAGTGGAATACCAGTAGTGGAGAGGATCGGTACCGACGCGGACTCTACACGTTTTTCCAGCGGACCTCACCCTACCCGATGCTAATGACGTTTGACGCCCCGGATTCCAATACCTGCCTGGCGCGAAGGCAAACCAGTAACACGCCGCTGCAGGCACTCACGATCTGGAATGACCCGGTCTTTGTCGAATGTGCCCAGGCACTTGGTCGTCGTATCATGGGCGAGCAGAAGGCAGGTGGAAATGAAGGGGAGACAGTTGTCCGTCGTGTTGAGTATGCGTTGCTGGTCAGCCTTTCACGGAGAGCAACGCCCGAGGAACTCGAGGCACTGGTGGAGTATTACCAGCAGCAGCGAGAATTGCTGGCGGAAAAGCCGGAGGCGGCAAAGCAGATTGCTGGCCCACTCCCGGTTGTCGACGGGACAGATATGGCAGAACTGGCGGCCTGGATCGTGCTGGGCCGGGTGATCTTGAACCTTGATGAGTTTATCAGCAGGGAATAAAA
>JAPYUD010000415.1:1668-3791 GCA_029936215.1 Pirellulaceae bacterium
CAGGAGTAGTGTTTCGATGAGTCTTCAAAAGCAATCCATGCTTCAAGCACGGCGAGATTTTTTCACCTCCTCGGCAAGCGGGCTGGGAAGTATCGCCCTGTTGTCGATGTTGTCCGAAGACGGGTTGCTCGCTGCTGACGACGCCAATCCACTTCATCCTCGCTCGCCGCATTTTGCACCGCGGGCCAAGTCCTGCATTTTTATTTTCCTCGCTGGGGCACCAAGCCATGTTGACCTCTATGACCCCAAGCCAATCTTGCAGGAGCGGAACGGGCAACAGTTGCCCAAGTCACTTACCGACAAGGTGCGATTTGCTTTCATCAAGAAGGAATCAGCCATCCTGATGGGGAGTTCCCGCAAGTTTTCTCCACACGGGGAGTGTGGCATGGAACTGTCGGACCTGCTTCCGAATATCGGGAGCTGTGCAGACGACATCGCCCTGGTTCGCTCGATGCACACCGATGCATTTAACCACCATCCGGCCCAGTTGATGATGACCACTGGTGTGCCTCGCTTTGGTCGTCCCAGCCTGGGATCCTGGTTGAACTATGGCCTGGGAAGTGAATCACGTAATCTTCCCGGGTACGTCGTGCTGACGGCCGGACGGGGCAGCAGCGGAGGGGTTTCCAACTGGACGAGCGGGTTTCTGTCATCGACCTACGAGGGCGTTCTGTTTCGTTCCCAGGGAGAGCCGGTGTTGAATCTCAACAATCCGGCGGGCCTCGATCGACAGATGCAGAAGGCGGGTCTTGAGACCATTAACCGGATCAACAAGGGACGGCTGAAACTCATCAACGACCCGGAAATTGCCAGCCGCATGAATGCCTACGAACTCGCCTTCCGGATGCAGGCAGCAGCTCCCGAATTGATCGATACAAGTGGTGAGTCGAAGTCAACGCTGGACGAGTACGGGGTAACACGGGCGGAGCCGGAGAAGAATAATTTCCGCGGTGGTGGTGCCAACGTTTACAGGCAGTTTTCGACCAATTGCCTGTTGGCCCGACGGCTTGTGGAACGGGGTGTCCGCTGTGTGACAATCATGCATGCTTCCTGGGACCATCACAGTAACCTGGATGCTGAGATTTCCTATAACGCGGGAATGCTCGACCAGCCTGCTGCAGCGCTGGTGCGGGACCTCAAGCGGCGTGGCATGCTTGACGAGACACTGGTGATCTGTGCCGGAGAATTCGGGCGGACGCCGCTGGCGGAAAATCGAGGTGGTTCCAAGCAAAATACCGGTCGTGACCACCATCCCTATGGTTTTAGCCTCTGGATGGCGGGTGGTGGGATCCGAGGGGGACAGGTCTATGGCAAAACAGACGACATCGGATGGGCACCGGTTGAAGATCCTGTCCACGTGAACGATCTGCATGCGACAATCCTTCACCTTTTTGGTTTCGATCACCACAGGCTGAACCATAACTTTCGTGGGCTGGATGTCCGCCTTACCGACCAGGGTGGCACGGTACTCAACCGGTTGATAAGTTAACTCCCCTCGGACTGTGGATGGTCCGAGGACAGCTGGTTCTTTTCCTCTCTGCCGAGTACTGCCTGACCATGTGGACCATTGTCGATGATTCTGCCGTGCTCGAAGAGCCTCTGCTTTCTGCAAGGTTACCGCTCGGTTGTCTTTCTGATGGACTGGTCGATGTCACTTTCCAGGGAAGGCCGCTTGGCTGGAAGAAATGGATGGGGATTTCCGGTGGTCACGATACGGAGCTCTTCCGCCAGCACGATTACGTGCGAGGGAATGACCTGAATTGTTGTTATGCCTGGAAGAATGACCGCGGCACGACACTGGAATCCAGCTGGCGGGTTCTCCAGATGGAATCCTCTTCAGTCGGAATCGAGTTGTTGATTAGCGTGCAGGATCATCCACCCGGTGAGACTCCTGTTATCTCGGTGGGGACGACCGTCACGGTCCAGGAGTGTCTTTTGCTGGATGCCGATAGTCAACGCTGGAGCTGTTTCGACAGGGCGACTAACCCGGTTCCGCTAGAAACACCCGGCTGTATTCTCTGCCGCCAGGAGGATTGTGACTTCAGCTACCTGGAGATGCTGCACCCAGTAGATTTTGGTGCGGGAGAACTGCTTGCCGGCAACGAACAGCCAGGAGAGGTAAG
>JAPYUD010000013.1:0-21612 GCA_029936215.1 Pirellulaceae bacterium
GCAACGAACCGATGCTGCTATCGAGGTGTTGACCCCCGATTTTGTCCATAACCGGCCAGCCCTGGATCGTGTCATCGCGGCACGGCCGGAGGTTTTCAATCACAATACAGAAACGGTTCCCCGGCTCTACCGTCACGTGCGTGGGCCCCGCTCCGATTACCGCTGGACGCTCGAGCTGCTCAGGTATGTCAAGCAGCAGGATGCGTCGATCAAGACCAAGAGCGGCTTGATGCTGGGACTGGGAGAAACCTGGCAGGAACTGCTCGATGTGCTTGTTGACCTGCGGGAGCATGGCTGTGATTTTCTCACGCTGGGGCAGTACCTTCAGCCCGGCCCGGGTTACCTGCCAGTCGAGCGATTTGTTCCCCCGGCTGAATTTGACCGGCTTGGAGAGATGGCCCGGCAGCTGGGGTTTTCCCAGGTCGCCAGCGGTCCCTTTGTCCGCAGCAGCTACCATGCTCGTGAGATGGCCGAGGCCTCTTGATCCTGCTGCCGTGACCGGTCAGGAGGATTTCAGCAGCATTGTTCCCCAGAGGCTGGGATCTTCCTGGAAAGGGTATTCCGGGCCAAGGCTGAAAGTTTGCCAGCCAAGTTCCCGGTCGATGACTGCATAACTGAAGCCGAGGCGAGGATGTTCCCCGGGGTCGAAGCCGGTGAGCGCCTCGGACCGGACCAGGGCCGTCATCAGGTAACCGTCGATCCGTTTCTCGCTGTAGATCTTCAGTCCGCCAAAGGGGACCGGCTGGGGTTCTTCGCGGGCTCGTGTAATCCCCATCGCGGTCGCAACCGGCTGCACGAAGCCGGCATCTCCACCGCTGGGGAGAAAGGCGAACTGGTGGCAGAAGCGACTTGCCCGGTGAATGGACCTGGTGTCCCGGGTGTCAATCCAGATGCGCAGACCGTCACTATCCTCGATCCGCTGTTCGCGGCACCAGGGGACCTGTTTCTTGCCGCTGACTCGAAGGGTGAAGACCAGCCCTTCCTGGTTCCAGGCGGCCCGCAGGTCGGCAAACACCGGTTGGCCGGAGAGGTGACCAAAGCCAGGAAGCTGGTACTTCCTGGCCAGCCCCAGGTGCCCGTCGTTCCAGAGACTCTTCCGCTGGTGGCAGTCCACGGCGAAGCGGAAGAGCATGGTTGGGTCGATTAGTTGTGTATCGGTATTCATGGAAAACGCCTACTTGCTGGCGAGGGATATTTCTTGGCGGGTGATTTGGCGACACGCCTCCAGGTGCTGGGCCAGGAAAGTTGCCAGGTCACCACGGTAAAGATCTTCCTGGGAACGAAAGTGGATTTGCACGACCTCCCTGCTGGGGTTGGTGCTGTCGAGTGTCGGCTGGTACCCCAGTTCGGCGATCCGGCCCATCGTGGTACAGCCGCGGGGGCCGGAAAGGTAGAGCACCAGCGACTCTGTCTTCTTGGTCTGTAGCGAGACCCAGGGATAACGCCCGTCCTGGTCATAGAGGTGAACCAGTTGCTTGTTGTTCCAGAGGAAGTTGCCTTCTGGCAGAGTTTCCATCAGCATCTGGTGAAGTTCTTCGAGCAATTCCATGGGCCACTCGATTGTTCGTCCCGGGCTGAAGCCCTTGCGCATGAAATGCCATTTCTGGCCAAGCTGCTTCCAGGGAGTAAGTTCTTCCAGTGTCTTGCTGGACTGGTTGACGACCTTCTGGAATCCGGCAACTGCCTCCTCCAGGAAGTGCCAGAACCCGGGTGTGTCGATTTCCTGCCAACTGTGGGCCCTGATTTCCACTTCCTGCCAGGGACCCCGCGCCGAGCGAACCTTGGTTCGTGGCTGGTTGCCATAGACCGGGAGATGGTCCATCTGGTTCAGGGTGGCCAGTCCGAGTCGTGGGACAAGTTCCTCGCGGCGAAAGGTCCCCCGGGCAACGCGGAACTTCATCTTCAGCAGCCATGTTTCGGCAGTGATGGCATGAAAGAACCAGCCCAGGCTCTTCTTGTTTGCTGCGATTTCTACCACGCTGCGGGAGCTGAAATCAGTCTCGCTGAATTCTCCCATTTCATGAATGCGATCGATCACCGATGCCAGGATGCGGCCATCCCAGTGCACCTCGCCTCCCTTGCGGTCGACACGATCAGCGGTATGCCACTGGCGGCCATTAATTTCCCAGGGCATGCTGGCATCCTTGCCAACATCCTTGATATCGAGATCCCCTTCCTGGTGCTGGTCTTCTTTGAGTGGTGAGTAGTGTGGCCGTTCCTGGTAATGGTCCTTCTTGAGTACCGGTTGCAGGGCTCGTCCCGTGTGACTGACTTGTTTCCGGCCCCGGCCCCCCCCTTGCCTGGCGACCTGTTCGGGAGTCCCCGCCGCCACGATCTGGCCTCCTTCCAGGCCCGCCTCCGGTCCCATGTCAATGACCCAGTCAGCAGTCTTGATCAGGTCAAGGTTGTGCTCGATGACAACCACCGTGTTTCCCAGGTCGACCAGTCGATGTAGGACCTCCAGTAACTTCACCAGGTCCTCGAAGTGCAGGCCGGTTGTTGGTTCATCCAGCAGGTAAAGGGTCTGTCCGGTATCCGGGCGGGCAAGTTCTGCCGACAGCTTGACTCGCTGGGCCTCGCCGCCAGAGAGTGTCGGAGCAGGCTGGCCAAGGGTCAGGTACTCGAGGCCGACATCACAGAGCGTCTGCAGGATACGGCGGATCTTGGGAATGTTCTGGAAGAGCTCGACCGCCTCGCTGCAGGTCATCTGGAGGACATCGCTGATCGAGTGCCCGCGGTAGGTAACCAGCAGGGTTTCCGGGTTATATCGCTTCCCCAGGCAGGTCTTGCATTCCACCCAGACATCCGGAAGGAAGTGCATCTCCACGCACTTCCGCCCGTTTCCTTCGCAATCGTCGCATCGCCCACCCGGGACATTGAAGCTGAAGCGGCGAAGTGAGTAACCTCGCAGCTTGGCTTCCGGGAGCTGCGCGAACAAGGACCGGATCAGGTCCATCACGCCGGTGTAGGTGGCCGGGTTGGAAGAGGGTGAATTCCCCAGCGCGTTCTGGTCAACACGGATTACCTTGTTGATGTGCTCCAGCCCGACAATCCGTTCGTGTGGCCCGGAGACCCTGCCGGCCCGGTGCAGGCGGCGGGCCAACTCGGCATGCAGTGTCCCATCGATCAGTGAGCTCTTGCCACTCCCACTGGGTCCTGTTACGGCGGTCAGTGTCCCAAGTGGTATCTTCAGATCGACGTTATCGAGGTTGTGGTGCCGGGCCCCGATCACTTCCAGCCATTGTCCCTGTTCTGGATCGACCGGGCGACGGTTGGATGGCACCGGGATGGATTTCTTGCCACTCAGGTATGGGCCGGTGAGAGAATCTGCATTGCGGGCAACCTGGGCAGCTGTTCCGTGGGCAATGATCCGGCCGCCATGCCGTCCCGAGCCCGGACCGAAATCACACATCTGGTCCGCACCCTCGATGATTGCCCGATCATGCTCGACTACGATCAGCGTATTACCCAGGTCACGTAATCGCTCGAGTGCCTTGAGCAGCCGCTGGTTGTCACGAGGATGCAGGCCGATGGTCGGTTCATCCAGCACGTAAAGGACGCCGCAGAGTCCACTTCCCAGCTGGCTGGAGAGGCGAATCCGCTGCGCTTCCCCGTTGGAAAGGGAGGCTGATGTCCGCTGGAGTGTCAGGTAATGGAGCCCGATCTCGTTAAGAAAACGCAGTCGATCACGAATCTCCCGGTACAGTTCACCAGCAATCCGTTTCTCCCTCCGGTCAAGTTTCCAGCCTTTCAGGTCTGCCAGGAGCTCGGCAAGTGGAAGCTGGCAGTAGTGGGCGATTGTCTTGTCGCGAAATTGAACTGCACTCGAATCATCTCGAAGGCGACTGCCGGCACACCTGGAGCATTCGACCTCGTCAACCAGGTGTTCCAGTCGGGTCCTGAGTGACGGGGAGAGTCGCGAGGCTTCTTCCAGGGCCGGGTAAAGTCCCTTGAACTGGAACTGGAAAGCCGCCATCGAACCCTCCTTCGTGTTCGTTGCCGGTACCTCGATCCAGCGATCATCACTGCCGTGCAAAAGCGTCCTGCGGTGCTTGGGAGAGAGCTCTGCGTAGGGAACGTCGGGTGGGATTCCCAGTGAATGGCAGGTCGCTTCCAGCATCGCCAGGGCGACCGGCTGCTCAAGGTCGGGCCAGAGTGTGAGGACTCCCTGGCGCAACGTCTGGTCGGGACGATCCAGCAGCGCCGCGGGATTGGCACCGGTCTGAGTTCCCAGGCCCTCGCATGAATTGCACCAGCCAAGGAAGCTGTTGAAGGAGAAGTTGTGTGGGGTCAGGGCTTCAAAGCTGCGGCCACACTCGCCACAGACCCGGTGCAGGCTGTGGATCATCACCTCCCAGTGTTTCTCGTCACGCTCTGGATCTTCCACTGCCACATGCAGAACGCCCTGCCCCAGCCCAAGAGCAATTTCAACACTCTCGGCGATCCGCGAACGGGCAGACTGGCGAACAATAACCCGGTCCACGATCACCTCCACCTGGTGGCGGCTGCGCCGGTCCAGCGAGGGAGGATCATCAAGCGTGAAGACCTCGCCGTCCACGCGGATCCGCTGGTAGCCCTGGGAGCGGATTTCATCCCAGAGCGCATCGTACTGGCTGCCATCCTCAAGCTGGATCGGAGACATCAGGTAGAGCCGGGCCTGGTCATCGATGGCGAGCAGCTTGTCGACCACCTGGTCGGAAGTCTGGGTGATCACGGCAGACTCGCAATCGGGACAGAAAGAATCTCCCAGTCGTGCCATCAAGACCCGGAAATAATCATAGATCTCGGTGACCGTGCCCACGGTTGAGCGAGGTGTATGGCCGAGGTTCTTCTGTTCAATCGCAATCGAGGGTGAGAGACCCTCGATCTGCTCCACCAGGGGCTTCTGCATCTGGCTGATAAACTGCCGGGCATAGGAACTCAGGCTCTCGACGTACCGCCTCTGGCCCTCGGCATAGATCGTGTCCATGGCCAGCGATGTCTTGCCACTTCCGCTGGGGCCGGAAAAGACCGTGATCTTGTCCCGGGCGATCTCGACGTCAATCTCCTTGAGGTTGTGTTGCCGGGCACCCTGGATACGAATCCAGTTCTTGTCAGCATCCTCGCCGCTCGTCGGTGTTTTTCTGCGACGAGATGTCCTCTTGCCACTGGCGGCCTGTTGCATCGCGATCCCGGTTGCCGACCTTGTGCACTTGATCACGGTCTCGGGAGTTCCGGCCACCACGATCTCCCCACCTCGCTCACCCCCCTCGGGCCCCAGGTCAATGATCCAGTCGGCAGTCTTGATGACTTCCAGGTTGTGCTCCACCACCACCACCGTGTTCCCATTGTCGACAAAACGGTGAAGGACCTGGAGTAACATCTCGATGTCGGCGAAATGCAGGCCGGTGGTTGGTTCATCCAACAGGTAAAGCGTGCTGCCGGTGCTCTTCTTGACCAGTTCACGGGCCAGCTTGATTCTCTGGGCCTCGCCGCCGGAGAGAGTTGGCGAGGATTGTCCCAGCTTGAGGTAATCGAGTCCCACATCGTGCAATGTCTGTAGCTTGTGGCGGATGGCAGGGATGTTCTCGAAAAGCTCGAAAGCCTGCTGGATGTCCATCTCCAGCACATCGGCAATCGACTTTCCCTTGAACTGGACCTGCAGCGTCTCACGGTTAAACCGTTTCCCCTCGCAGATCGGGCAGGTGACCCAGACATCGGCAAGGAAGTCCATCTCCAGGCGATTGGTACCATTCCCCTCGCATGCATCACATCGGCCGGCCTTGACGTTAAAACTGAAACGGCCGGGCTTGTATCCTCGCCGCTTGGCGTTGGGAAGTTGTGAGAAGAGCTTGCGGATATCGTCAAACACCTTGATGTAGGTGGCCGGGTTGGAGCGAGGCGTTCGACCGATGGGTGACTGGTCAATCGCGATCATCTTGTCCAGGTGTTCAAGTCCCTCGATAGCCTCGTGTTTGCCCGGGGTCCCCTGGCCGTGATTAAGATCGCGCCGCAAAGCCTCGGCAAGGATGTCGTTTACCAGGGAACTCTTGCCGGAACCGGAGACACCGGTGATGCAGGTGAAGCTTCCCAGGGGGATGGCCATGTTGACCTGCTTGAGGTTGTTATGCTCGGCACCCCGCACCACCAGCTCTTTTCCGTTCAGGTTCCGGCACCGGGAGGGGATGGAGATCGTCCGCTTGCCGCTGAGGAACTGGCCGGTAATGCTGGCGGGTTCTTCGATGATTGCCTCGACCGGGCCACTGGCAATAATTTTTCCACCCCGCAGCCCGGCTCCCGGGCCGAAGTCGATCACGTGATCCGCGCTCCGCATCGTCTCCTCGTCATGCTCCACCACTACCACCGTGTTCCCCATGTCGCGGAGGCGGCAGAGCGTGTCGAGTAGCTGCTCGTTGTCACGGGGATGCAGCCCGATCGATGGTTCATCGAGGATATAAGTGACTCCCACCAATCCCGATCCGATCTGGGCCGCCAGGCGAATTCGCTGCGACTCACCACCGCTTAAAGTGGGAGCGGTGCGATCCAGTGCCAGGTATTCGAGTCCCACGTTGATCAGGAAACCGAGACGGGTGCGGATTTCCTTGAGCACTTCCTCTGCCACCAGGTTGCCAGTCTCGTCCAGTACTAGCTGTTCAAAGAATTCTGCCGCCTGGCTGACACTCAGTCGGCAGACGTCGGGCAGGGAGAGCGAACCGGTCTGCTGGAAACGCTCGTGCCCACTGAGAATCCGCACCGAGCGTGCCTGGGAGTTCAACCGGTCTCCCTCGCACTCGGGGCAGAGAATCGTGTTCATGTACTTTTCCAGGCGGCGAAGCTGGATCCTGCTGCGACTATTACGGTACTTTGACAGCAACTCCGGAATGACACCTTCGAATGTCCCCCCGTATTTCATTGGCGATTGGCCACCCCGCCATGTGAAGGTGATGTGCTGGTCACCCGTTCCCCAGAGCCAGCACTGCTGTGCTTTCCCGGGAAGATCCTTCCAGGCGGTCTCCAGCATCATCTCTTCCGACCAGCTCTCGGTACGCCCGATCGTGTCATTTACGCCCTGGTAAATATGCCGCCGCCAACGCCCCAGTTTTTTCCAGTTTCCAAGCAATTCGAAACAACCCTGTTTGAAGGAAAGGTCGCCGTCGGGGATCAGCAGGTCGGGATCGAACGAGTAGATGTGGCCCAGCCCATCACACTCCAGGCACATCCCCTGCGGACCGTTGAAACTGAACAGCTGGGGCGAGGGAGGGGGAAAGCTGAGACCGCAACGGGTGCAGGCATACTGGTTGGAGAAGACCTGGTCGTTTTCCTGGAAAAGTGTGCGGCGGCGTTTCCTGGCGGTGGAGGATTTTCCTGCCGGGGTGCTCGTCGTGGCCGTGGCAGGAGCGATAATCATCGTGCCATCACCGATTTTCAGGGCCAGTTCCACTGCCTCGGCAAGCCGGGAGCGGATTTCAGTTGCCATCGTGAGCCGATCAATCACGACCTCGATGTCATGCCGCATGCGGCGGTCCAGCCCTGGTACGTCACCGAGTGGAAAAACCTCACCGTTCACTCTCGCCCGGGCAAAGCCCTGTCGAGAGAGGTCACTGAACAGGTCGCGATACTCTCCCTTCTGTCCACGGATGACAGGGGCCAGCACCGAGAATTGAGTGCCGGTGGGGAGTTGCTTGATGCGGGAGAGAATATGCTCACGTGTCTGGGCGGTGACCGGGAGGTCACAGGTGGGGCAGGTACCCTGGCCGACACGGGCATAAAGGACACGCAGAAAATCGTAAATCTCGGTGATCGTCCCGACCGTGCTACGTGGGTTTCGGCCCGCTGTCTTCTGGGAGATCGAGATACAGGGAGTCAGGCCACTGATCGCATCCAGGTCGGGCTTGGGCATCTGGCCGAGAAAGTGCCGGGCAAAGCTGGAGAGCGACTCCACGTAGCGCCGCTGGCCCTCGGCATAGAGCGTGTCAAAAGCGAGCGAGCTCTTTCCGGAACCACTTACCCCTGTCAGGCAGATCAACTGGTGGCGCGGAAGGGTGAGATTCACCGATCGAAGGTTGTGCTCCCTCGCACCCTTGATGGTAATGTCCGACGACGGCATGGATCCTCCGAATCTACGCACCTGCCAGGCTAAAGAAGCATCCCCTGCTTGCCTGCGTCCGCCATATTCTAGGAGACTCTCGCTGCCGTCGCCAGTCGCCCGATTGCTACTGGATAGCGCCGGGGTCGGAATCCGGCGAATCTGCCTGCAGGCGTTTTAATCGCCGGGACCGAAAAACAAGTGCCAGGCTCCAGAAGAGGACAAAAAGGAGGATGGAAACGGCCACCAGCGCTCCCTTGTAGAGGGCGATCCGGTCACTGGGGCTCGTGTCCTGCCGACCATATTCTCCCAGCACGACGCCAGTCACAATCCATGCCGCCCAGGCCAGCAGGCCCAGCATGATCAACAGGATCGGTCCCCGGAAAACATGTTTCGAAGTGTTCGCTTGTTCCCCTGCCATGTTCACTGCCCTGCCTCCATCGTTCCAGCGAGAGATCCATAAAACCCGTTGACTGCCAGCCCGGTTTGTTGTCTTACAAGTTCCACCAGCCGGTCCACCTCGATGTTCGTGAGCGGGGTGACTATCGATTCTGCCGGTGGGCGCGCCACCGTGTATATCTGGACCAGGGAAACCTGCCCGCCCTGATCGATGATATCCCGCAAACGGTCACAAAATGCCTGCTGCTCAGCGGTGCCTGGTGGTTCGCCATCGATTCTCATAAAGAGTGCCTGGATCACAATCGGTCGTTGTTGTGCAGCGGAGAGGATGTTGTCCAGTACCTGCTGAAAGGGAATCGATGTACGTTCCACCCGCTGGTAATACCCTTCTGTCCCGGCCTCCAGCTTGGCCCAGATCTCTCCCCGGTTGGCATCCAGGATCTCCAGCCCGCGCTTTACGTGAGGGCGGTGGAACATGCTGGCATTGGTGATCAGGACCATTTTCACGTCCTCCAGGCCGTGCCTCCGCTTGATCTCGCTACAGGATTCCACCAGTGAGTCGAAGTTGCGGTAGGTGGTGGGCTCCCCATCTCCGGAAAAGGCGATATCGTTGAGCCTGCGTAGCAGCGGGGGGGTGCTGGAGAAGCGACTGTCGGTAAATAACTCGCCACTGCTGACGATCGAGAGCATCTGGTCCAGTTCCTCGAACAGCTGGCTGGATTCCACGAAACGAGTCTCGGACTGGCTGGTCCGTTCGACCTGGCAATAGATGCAGTCGAAGTTGCAGACCTTGTCGGGATTGAGGTTGATTCCCACCGAGATCCCACCGCTTCGTCGGCTCAGAACAGGGTAGACGAACCGGTTCTGATCGAAGTGTCGGTCGTGTTGCTGGTGAAGCGGATGAGTTTTCATCGCGCGCACTCGAAAGGTATTCAACCGGGCTGTCCGGCTGATTATACCTCCTTGCTGTCGATCCACGTCATTAGCCGCCGCAGGCGACGGCCGACTTCTTCTACCTGGCTGTCCGCCCCACGCCGGCGGTGGGCCTTGAACGACGGTGCACCGGCCTTGTTCTCCAGGATCCAGTTCCGAGCGAACTCACCATTTTGAATTTCGGCGAGAATCTTCTTCATTTCCTTGCGGGTCTCGTCATTCACGATCCGGGGCCCGCTACTGTAATCCCCGTACTCGGCCGTGTTGCTGACGCTGTATCGCATGTAACTGAGACCACCCTCGTAGAACAGGTCGACGATCAGCTTCAACTCGTGCAGGCATTCAAAGTAAGCCATTTCCGGCTGATATCCTGCCTCGACCAGGACATTGAAGGCCGATTCCACCAGGGCACTGACGCCGCCGCAGAGCACCACCTGTTCTCCGAAGAGATCGGTTTCGGTTTCTTCCTCAAAGGTCGTTTCAATCACGCCACCACGGGTGCCACCAATGCCCTTGGCATAGGCCAGCCCGAGCTGTTTTGTCTCTTCGCTGGCACCCTCGCTCATCGCGATCAGGGCGGGCACGCCACCCCCCTTTTCGTACTCGCTGCGAACAAGGTGCCCCGGGCCCTTGGGGGCGACCAGCAGGGCGTCCACTCCCTCCGGTGGTGCAATCTGGCCGAAGTGGATATTGAAGCCGTGTGAGCACATCAGGATATTACCTGGTTCCAGGTTCTCCCGGATCTGGCTGCGGTAGAGGTCTGCCTGGACTTCATCCGGTAGCAGGATGTTGACCAGGTCACCCTGGCGGGTCGCCTCTTCCAGCGGGAGCGGCTCAAAGCCATGGCTCACGGCAAGGTCGTAATTGGCACCCCCGGGTCGCTGGCCAACGATAACATGACAGCCGCTGTCCTTGAGGTTCTGCGCCTGGGCATGGCCCTGGGATCCATAACCAAGGATGGCAATCGTCTTGTCCTTGAGCAGCTGGAGATCGGCATCGTTGTCGTAGTAAATAGTTGCGGTCATTGTTCTTTTTACTCCTCTTTGGCCGGGAGATCGGTTTCTTCGCTCATGGTCTCACTTCGGACCATGGCGATCCGGCCGGTTCGTACAAGTTCGGTAATTCCGTAGGGTCGCATACGTTCAACAAAGGCCTGAATTTTCTGTTCCCGTCCGGAGATTTCAATCATGATCTCTTCCGCTCCGACGTCGACAATCTTGGCACGAAAGATCTCTACCAGTTCGCGTATTTCACTTCGCTCAGTCCCCTTGGGAGCCTTCACCTTGACCAGCATCAGGTCTCGTTCCACGAAGTTGGTGGAGCTGATATCGATCACCTTGACCACGCTGACGATTTTCTCCAGTTGCTTGCGGACCTGTTCCAGTACATGTTCATCTCCCACCACGACGAAGGTCATGCGGGACAGCTGGGGATCCTCGGTTTCACCCACGGCGAGCGAATCGATGTTGTAACCGCGCGAGGCGAGCATACCGGAGATGTGCGAGAGCACTCCGGGGACGTTGTGTACAATGGCGGAAAGAACGTAGCGCATGGCAAAAAACAGGGCTTACCAGTAGGAAGGACTGGTTTCAGGGGAAACTGCCATCCTAGCCCTGCTAACAGGTGCCGACAAGGGGAAGAATCGAGCTCGCAGGGGGCCCAGGATCCCTGTTTTCTGATGCCAAAGCACGCCCGGTAGGATTCGAACCTACAACCCTCGGTTCCGAAGACCGATGCGCTATCCAGTTGCGCCACGGGCGCACGGATGATTGATTAGATCAACCGAACTGTGGAAGTATTGCACAAGCAGATTCGATTGTCCACGTGACGTGACACGGCTAGAGCTGGCTTCGGCCAGCCAGGCGGCCATGCAGGTAGATGTCATTTTCTAGTGTGGTGACCTGGGGGTTTTCGAGTGAGAGGGCCTCGGCCATGTCCTCGCTACCGATGCCTCCCAGTGGTCCGGGAGCACGCTCGCCCCCGACCAGCTTGGGTGCCATGAAGACATGGACTTCATCCACGTGGTTACCATCCCGGAAACTGCCGAGCAATCCGGAGCCGCCCTCGACAAGCACGTTTGTCATTTGCTGCGAACCGAGGTGCTGGAGTAACTCTTGAATCGTGTTGCCCGGGGCATCGACCTGGAGCACTTCACAGCCAGCATTTTCCAGCCTGGTTCGTTCGGCCAGGTCCGCTTGCGGGCCACACGTGACCAGCAGGGGAAATTCACGGGCGGTCTGCAGCAACCGCGAGTCGGCTGGTATCGTGCCCTGGTTGCTGACCACAACGCGCAGCGGTATTCGTGGTCCGGGAGGGCGGGCTGTAAGCAGGGGGTCGTCGGCAATGACGGTTCCCCGGCCCACGATGATGGCATCCACTCGCCCTCGCAACTGGTGGACGACCTGCCGGGAGGCCTCGCTGGAGATCCACTGGCTGCTTCCTGTTCGCGTGGCGATACGACCATCGAGTGTCATGGCCCACTTGGCGATGACCCAGGGAATCCCACACCGGATTCCCTTGCGGAAGGGGGCTAGCTGGGACCGTGCCTGTTCCTGCAACAGGCCCTGGTGAACTTCAATGCCGGCTGCTTGAAGCTGTCGACAACCGGCCCCGTTGACCTGGGGGGAAGGGTCCATGTCGGCGATCACCACACGGCGAATTCCCGAGGCAATAATGGCATCACTGCAGGGAGCTGTTTTCCCGTGGTGGCAACAGGGTTCCAGTGTCACGTAAAGAGTTGCGTCCAGGAGCGGTGCGGTTGCTTCCTGGAGGGCTATCGCCTCCGCATGGGGACCTCCGAAACTGGCATGCCAGCCCTCCGAGATCAGCTGGTCACCCCGGGCAATCACGCAGCCAACCATCGGGTTGGGTTCCACCTGTCCCTCGCCGCGCATGGCAAGTTTGATTGCCTTTTGCAGCCAGCATCGATCCTGGTCAGTAAGGGCCATGGGGCATGTGGCGTGAGAGGAGTTAATCCATCCCGGGAACCCAGAGCTTCGATCCCTCATCGCCCGCTGGATCCTGTCCGCTGTCGCTGGCGGCTGCACCGGGCGTCCAGATTCCATCACCGGAAGCTGCCGGGGAGGCAGGAGTTCCATCCGGGTTGATTATTCCAAGCTGGACGAGAAGGCTGAAGAACTGGTCTGCGATTCCCGGTTCCTGCATGTGCTGTGCCTGAATCACCTGGATGATCTCACCGGCCCTCGTGCTATTCCCCTCAGTAAGCTGCAGGGGGAGTTCCCTCAGGAGCCAGATTGCCGGGGACTGGCCCTGGTCGGCAGCCGCTTGCCGGGCCTGCTTGAGCAACTCAAGCCGCTCCGTGTTGGTGGCCGCTGATTCCACCAGTGCTCCGTAAACCTCGGCCAGGTTGATCCCCTCCGGTTTTTCTTCTCGTGAGGTAATCTCCTGGGCTGTCATGATGATTCCACGGGCATTCCCAAGGAATGCACTCCGGGAATAGACCGTTGCAAGTTGCTCCAGGGACATCTTTTCCACGATCAGCCTGCTGAAGCGAATGTCCGGAAAAACACTAATGTCGATGCTGGTCGGATCAATCGGTTCCGGAAGGGAGAGCCCCAGTTTCTGGCGAAGGGAATCCAGGTCAAGCCGGTGATCCGCTGCCTGCATGTTGGATTCCATCAGCAAAAGGGCGGCTGCTACCCGAACTTGGCCTTCTCCACCATCGAGGAGTTCCTGCGCGGATGAGCCACCAAAGGTTGCCAGGGGAATCGTGGGCCAGTTGTGTTCGAAGGCATGATCTCGCTGCTCGATGTTCAATTGCTGGATCGTTTCGGGAGGGGTCTTGGTGGGCCAGACCGGGTGCCAGCTCAGTGCATCGGTCGCCGTTCCCACACGCCCGCTTGGTTCGCTTGATTGGAGGGAGCCGGCCAGGTCTCCCAGCACGTGCTCGATCTGCTGCTGATCCCGGTCCGGTTTCTTGGTGGAGACCAGTGTGCATTCAATCCGCGCCTCCCGGTCTGTCTGCTTGCCAAACAGGTAAGCGGTGGCAATGGCCTGCGGGACCTCATCCATCGTGATCTCCTCGCCGGAGTCGGGCATTTCCCGGTCAAGCAGGATGAAGGCCGCTCGTGGCGGTGGGTTTTCCGGATCACTCGATGGCCACTGGAATTCCGGCACGAAGCGGACGTGAGGACTGGAGACCAGGTGTTCCTGGAGCGTTTCCGTATCAGGAGCCGGGTACGTCAGCATCGCCAGGTCGACCATGTCAGGCTCAGACTGGTTTTCCAGCAACTGGGCGTATGCCTCTGCCTCGATGGCATCGTCACTCTCGGGGGGGCAGGTCTCGGAATACTGTCGCCAGCGTGCCGGTCCCTGTTGCGTGTCACCCAGGAAAGTCGACAGGCAGGCGATCGCCTGCTGGAGCAGCGGGTCGTCCAATTCAATCGCCAGCAGCACTTCAAGGCTTGCTGCCCAGGCCCCGCGACCTGCAAATTCGATTGCTTTCTCGTACTCTGGCTGCCAGGACGCATCTGCTGGCGGCTGGGGAATCCGTAACTGCTGCTTGAGCAGCAGGGGAATGGACTGGTTTTGTGTGAACGGGAGTATCTGCATCAGGCCGGATTGATCATCGCGTTGAAAGGCCATCTGCAGGGTGAGATGCCAGTAGCCGGCAAAGGCATTGCCCGATTGAAGCAGGCGATCAGTGACAACCTGCAGGGCTGGCAGGGTGATCGGGGCGAGTTGCGAGGGATCTGCAAACTCCAGTGACTTTTGCAGGTACTGCATCGTCTGTTCCGGATCTACCTCGTTGCCCGCTGACAGGGCTCTCTGGGCCCAGGCCGTGGGGTTTTCCGGGTCGACCTGGCAGAACTGCTCAGCGTTCGAAGCAGCTTCGTCGACCTGCCGTGACGAGATCAGCGTCAGTCCCTTGAGTGCCAGCAGGCAGGGCAAGGGTCCATGTTCGCCGATGAGCGAATTGAGACGCTCAAGCGCGGCGATATACTGCTCTCCCTCAAGTGACCGAGAGAGCTTGTCAAGTTCTGGTGCAATCGGGTTCCCACAACAGAACTTGATCTTCTTGTTGCTTCCACATGGACATGGATCGCTTGATTCAATCGCCATCGGTCCTCTCCGCTGTCGGTTCTCGGCCCTGTGGACCGGTGAAACCAGCATGGTAACAGACCTCCCGCGGGTTGGACAGGACGTGAAAACCTCACAATAACTGCTCGCTAATGGTCCGCCCCATGCTGCTAAGAGGGTAACTCTCCAGCTCCTCGGGAGAGAGCCAGCAGAGATCCTGTCGGCATTCCGACTGGTGAGATGACGGGGTGAGCTCGCTGGCTCGATAACAATGGAGCGTGATGCGGAATCGGGTGACGCTATGCTCGAGCATGACCAGCGGCTCTGCCCTGCCAATCTGGACGTCGGTCAGGGTCTGAACACCTTTCTCCAGCTGCTCCTGGATCCTGTCCGGGGACGAGGCCACGTCAAGAGAAAAGCGGGGGTAGTCCCACATGCCCGCCCATCGTTCATCATCTCCACAGTGACGCAGGAGGACCTTGCCGTTGGTATCCTTGATGATCACCGCCGCCTCGTGGACGGATTCGTAGTTGACCTTGCGAGGGTTAAAAGGGAGTAGCTGCTCCAGGCCCTGCTGGCGAGCCTGGCAGGAAAGTCGCAGGGGGCACTCGTTGCAGGCCGGTTGGCGAGGAGAACAGACCTGGCCGCCAAGTTCCATCAGGGCCTGGTTGAAGTCACCAATATGCTTGCGTGGCAGGAGCTCCTCGGCCAGTTCCCAGAGCTGCCCCTGGGTTGAAGAGAGATGGATGTCCTGGTCAATAGCAAACAGGCGACTGAGCAGCCGTATGGTGTTTGCCTCCAGGATGGGCAGACGCTTTTCAAAGGCAATCGAGAGAATGGCGCCAGACGAGTAGCGGCCGATGCCGGGCAAATCTCGCAGCGCAGCGGGGTTCCCTGGGATAACCCCCCCATGCTGATCGCAGATCTGGTGTGCCGCCCGGTGCAGTTGCCGGGCCCTGCGGTAATACCCCAGTCCCTCCCAGCAGCGAAGCACGTCCTGTTCCGAGGCGGCTGCCAGTGATTGCACGTCGGGGAAACGCTCAACAAAATGCTCGAAATAAGGAATCACCTTGGAGACCTGGGTCTGCTGGAGCATGATCTCGCTGATCCAGACCCGGTAAGGAGTGGGAGAGCTTCGCCACGGCAACACTCGAGCATGCTGCTTGTACCAGCGACGTAACTGTCGCCGAAATCGTCTCTTGAATTCAGCATCCATGTCGGTTCAGGGGCGCTCCATCACGTACTGGCTCACTCTTGCCCTCGCGATTCTTCGGGCCACAAGCCTGTCTGTTTAATCTCCGAGTGCTCTCGCTGTTGATCCGCTGCCCATGAAAAAAGGTAGCGAACAATGGCATTTCGCAGCGGGTCGCGTGCATCCTGCCAGCTGCGAGTTCCCTTCTTGATTTCCAGGCACTGGACCAGGTGCACACCAAAACGGCTTTCGACCGGCTTGCTGACCTTTCCAGGAGGGGTGTTGAAAGCGGCGCTGGTGAAGGCCCGGGGCATGGGACCGTTCCAGTCGATCCAGCCAATATCGCCTCCCTTTTCCGCCGTGGGAGATTCGGAATGAGCGCGTGCCGCTTCTGCGAAAGTCAGGTCTCCCCTGGTGATCTGCTGCCGAAGACTCTCCTGCCGTGCATGAAGCTGCTCGATCTTTTCTTGCCTGCCGGCCTTGAGAAGGATGTGGGCAACATGGCGACGGGTTCCGTCGAATTCTTCAGGGTGCTGTTTAAAGTAACGCTGCAGGTTCTTGTCGGTAAGGTATTTCTCCTGGTAGCGAGGCCAGCTCAGTTGCCAGGCCAACTGGAGTTCGAGTTGCTGTTCGGTGAGCTCTCTTTCCTGGAGATACTGTTCCAGTGTTTGCTGTTCAAGACCAAGTCGCAGCTCCAGTTTTTCCCGTGCCAGGGCAATGTCCTGCTGGCTGGCTGCCTGGCCGGTGCGTTGCAGGTATGCAAGTGCGAGGCGACGCTGAATGACCTTCTGGAGAAGTTCCTGCTGGACTCGCGTGCGTGCCTCCATTGAGAGCTTCAGCTTGCCAGTTGCCGATTGGTATTCCCGGCGAAGCTGGGATACCAGGATCGGCTTGCCGTCAACCAGGGCGGCCACCGGGGCAGAGTCCTGGCCCGGCAGATGTGCCGGCAGGAGAATGGAGAAGATCGCACAGGGGATGAGTAGCAGTCTAGCGATCGATTGGTGGGAGGGAGATATCATGGCAAGGGGATTTCACGTAACTCAAAGGGAATCGATTGCCTGAGAAGTAATACCGGGGTCTGGTAAATAAAGCGGTAGGATTCAAGTGATTTCCCGACCGGAAAATGGAATCGGAAGTCCAGCTTTCGATCTCCCTGTCCGGTTGTCAGCCGTTGTTCTGGTTTGAGACGATTTCCCTGCTGGTCTACCAGCCAGGCCGGGTTATTTCGAATCCAGCCCCGGTGGGATTCGAAAGCGTTGGCAGCTTCGCGGTAAAAAACAGTGAAATCGACCTGGCAGTCGCTTCCGGTTACCTTCACGTTTTTCAAGATCACCTCGACACCAGCCTGCAATTGCCGCTGATTTTTTTGCGAGAGATTCTCGAAAAGGAACTGGCCTGTGTGCCCGGGAATCACGGCATCGATTTTCCCACTGAGTGATCGCACGACGGTTGCCTTACGGGAAATAGATTCCAGTGGTACCTGGAGCGTGGCGGCTGACACGTTTCCTTCCATGTTGGCTGTGCGTACTCCCTCGGGATCGTCCGCGTGCAGGGTTTCCCCGCTGTCTGTTCGGACCTTGATCGAGGAAAGAGGAATTGCCAGGTAAATCGGTTGCAGACGAGATTCCCAGCTGATGTCCAGCAGCAGCTGGGTTGCGGTGATGGCAGGATTGCGGAGATCCCGGACAGCCGTGATGCGGACAGGCTCAAGGCGAAACAGGCTGCTGTAGGTGGCGGCCTTGCTGCGAGCTCGCTGTTCGGCAGGACGGGCACGGGCGATCACGCTGCCGTTAGCCGAACGGACCTGGGCAAGGTCAAGTTGGCCGGCATCCAGGACCTGGTCCAGGGCCTGCCAGTAGATCGTCTGGAATAAATCAAGTTCTACGGGCGTATTGTTTTCCAGCGAGGAGATCACCGGGTTGCCAGATTGACGGGCGAGTTGCTCGAGTGCCTCGTTGACTGTCATTGTGCCGGCCAGGTCGACGAGCGTTGCCGCTGAAACACTGATTGCCAGTTCCTTCTCCAGCTGTCCCCGGATCCGGCTCACCCGTTGGCGGACCTCGTCAGAAGGCAAGCGTGAATCGGCTGGCAGGAAGGAGAGAATGGATGGGCCGAGGTGAAGAAGTTCCTTTTCGGCTCGCTGCCGCTGCGACAGCTGGTTGCTGTCAAGCAGTTTGATGAGCTGGAGAACCTGCTCCTGTCGCTGCTCCCTGGCTGGTTCCTCGTCTGCAAGGAGCTGGCAGCTGCCAGGGAGAATCAAAAGCAGGAAAAGAACGATCCGCATGCTTGTCACCGCCGAGGATTTGAAGGAAAGTTCACGAGTGTCAGTTGTCATTCTAGGAGTCGTACCCCGGCGCATCCAGCGATTGAGGCAGGATGATCGTTCTGGCCGACGGAATATGCCGAATTCATTGACAAAGACGGATTAATTGGACCAAGATAGACAGGGCGCATATCCTTGATAAACAAGCAATTTCATCCGATCGGCTGCTGATCATGCCGTCTGGGTGAGAGCGGCCAATTCGGAGACCTTTTATAAAGCCTGAATAGCCGATTGTGCTTCTATAAAGAGCCGGTGAATATAGTTTGATTAATAAGTGAACCGATCGTTGTATGGATGCAGGGACGATTTGTCCCACTCCCAGCAGTTGCAAAATAAAAAGAGGCACTGATGTCACAGGTCGACCAGAATTCAGGATTTATCGATATTCTTCTGAAACACCAGTTGGTGAGCCAGGAGCAGGTGAGCGAGGCCAGGGCAATGGCTGTCAGTGGCAGCATGTCGGTTGGGGATGCACTCGTACGCCTCGGTTATTCCACGGGTGAGCAAGTTACCCAGGCGATGGCACAATTCCATGGCCTGGAATATGTCAACCTGGATGACGTACGGATTCCCGAGCGGGTGATTGAACTGGTGCCGGAGACGATTGCCCGTGAAAATGCCACGCTCCCCCTTGCAGAAGATGATGATATTCTCAAGGTACTTCTGAGCAACCCGCTGGATATTGAGACCATCGAGAAGCTGCGATTTATTCTCAATCGACAGGTCCAGATTGCACTTGCCCCGAGGGAGAATATTCTCGAGGCAATCAATCGCTACTACGGGCAGATTGACGGTGAAAGTGCTGACTCGATGCTGCAGGAATTCACCGATACGGCCATTGACTTTACCGAGACCGATGATGGCACCGATGAACTGGGGGATGAGGATAGTGCGAGCGGGCCGATCGTGCGGCTTGTCCAGTTGATGATCAACGAGGCGGTGCAGCTGCGTGCGTCAGATATTCACGTGGAACCCTTCGAGGATCGGATTCGTATCCGCTACCGGATCGATGGTCGGCTGGTAGAGCGAGATAGCCCTCCACGGAGATTGCTCGGCGCGATTCTCTCGCGTATCAAGATCCTCGCGCGTATGGATATTGCCGAACGACGACGTCCACAGGATGGTCGAATCAAGATCAGCGCAGGTGGGAAAACACTCGATCTGCGAGTCAGTGTGATTCCCAGTAGTAACGGCCAGTCGGTCGTGATGCGGTTGCTTGACCAGGACAATATCCGGGTTGGAGTGCGCCAGCTGGGTCTCTCGGAAGCGGATTACAGTATCTTCAGCGACTTGATTAAACGCCCCAACGGGATTGTCCTGGTAACGGGTCCTACCGGGTCAGGAAAAACCACCACGCTCTATGCCGCACTCAACACGCTGAATCGCCCTGATCGGAAGATCATTACTGCCGAGGATCCGGTGGAATATTACCTGCCAGGTATCAACCAGGTCGAGGTAAGACACTCGATTGGACTCGACTTTGCTCGCATTATCCGTTCCATGCTGCGACAGGCCCCGAATATCATCCTGGTAGGTGAAATGCGTGATTCAGAGACAGCATCGATGGGTATCCAGGCCTCTTTAACTGGACACTTGGTCTTCAGTACGCTGCATACGAATGATGCGCCGAGTGCTGTGACGCGAATGGTGGACATGGGGGTACCGAACTACCTGGTGGCAAGCAGCGTGATTGCCGTCCTTGCCCAGCGACTGGTGCGGGTTATCTGCAACCGCTGCAAGAAGCCCTGGCAGCCGACGCAGGCAATCCTCGACCAGGCAGGCATTACACCGGAAATGGCGAAAAATGCCGAGTTTTCTCGAGGTGTTGGCTGTAATTACTGTAACAAGACAGGCTACCGTGGCCGCCTTGCAATCTTTGAAATCATGAAGATCACATCCGGAATTCGGGAGTTGATTTTCCAGAACAGATCCTCGGTGGAGATCCGGGAAAGGGCGATCGAGGAAGGGATGAACACACTTTATCAGGATGGACTCAGCAAGGTTCTCAAAGGAATTACATCGCTCGAAGAAGTTTTCCGGATTGCCAAGAAAACTCAACAGGACGTGGAAGGCGAGGCGGTTGTGAATGAGCCTGCAGGAGGACAGGAGGATGTGTCGTAAGTCCTGTCCCTATTGATATTTAAGTACACGATCGATGGGTGTGAAATGATCCTGCGGAGGCGGGTGTTTGAAGTGGAGACGAGCGATTAGTGAACAGTCAGGTTTGAGTCATGCAGGGTCATTGCGAATAATTTCAGAGACGCGTGTGGTGCCAGGCCGTCCAGGCGACTGCTCGAGTTGATCAGGAGAAAGAAACCATGGCAGTACTTATCGACAAGCTGTTGGAAGCCTGTGTGAAACAGGGTGCCAGTGATATTCACATTACCGTGGGCCAACCACCCGTTTTTCGGCTCCATGGTCGGATGAGGAAGCTGGAGACCAAGGTCCTAGATGGTGACGACACGGTGGCACTGATGAAGAGTATCACCCCGGATCGTTGCCAGCGGGAATTACAGGAGCAGGGGACCACCGACTTTGGCTTTGCCTTTAGCGACAAGGCTCGTTTCCGGGTCTCGGTTGGCAAGCAACGTGGCAGTATCTACATGGTGCTGCGACAGATTCCTAACGATAAGCTCACACCCGAGCAGCTGGGTTTGACCGAGGTCGTCAAGAACCTTGTTCTTCGTCCCCGGGGTCTCTTTCTTGTCACTGGACCAACCGGGTCGGGCAAGAGTACCACGCTAGCGAGCCTGGTGAACTTCATCAACGAGGTTCGTGATCACCACATTATTACGATTGAGGATCCAATCGAGTTCTACCACGACCATATTAATTCGACCATCAACCAGCGGGAAATTGGTGTCGATGTGCCGTCCTTTTCCGAGGCCATCCGTCGTGCACTGAGACAGGACCCAGACGTGATCCTGGTGGGTGAAATGCGTGATCTGGAGACGATCGAGGCTGCCATCACCGCAGCGGAGACAGGACACGTTGTTTTCGGAACGCTACATACGAATAGTGCCCAGGGAACAATCAACCGAATAATCGATGCTTTCCCCGGGAACCTGCAGGAACAGATTCGGACCCAGTTGTCCACGGCGATCATTGGCATCCTTGCACAGACCCTGCTTCCCAAGGTGGGGGGCGGACGAATTGCCGCATACGAGACGCTGGTCGTCACGCCGAGCATTGCAAACCTGATTCGCGAAAACAAGACATTCCGTATCAACTCGGCAATTCAGACAGGTGCCAAGTTTGGCATGCAGTTGATGGACGATGCCCTTTTCAAACACTGGGCAGATGGCGTCTGCGTGCTTGACGAGGTCATGGAACGGGCTCATCGCCCGGACGATCTTGCTAAGCGAATTGCCGAGGCGGAGCAGGCGTTGAGGGCAAGCTCCGGCCGTGGTGGAAAATCTGATAATGCGAATGCCGGTGCACAAGGAAATTTGGCTACAGATTTAGCCGAAGGTATGAATGCGGTTTCAGAAGTTCTTGACACGTTCGGAGAAGATTAATGGCAGGACGTCGATTAGGACAGGTTTTTGTCGATCTTGGGTTTATCGACGATGATCAACTGGAGATGCTCGTCGAAGAGCAGCAGCAGCAGCCGGGCCAGTTGATTGGCCGGGTCGCTGAGCAAATGGGCCTGATCACCGA
>JAPYUD010000014.1:0-21584 GCA_029936215.1 Pirellulaceae bacterium
ATGTGATGTTGATGCACCGGCTACCGAAGAAACATGTCGAGCTGGCCCAGTGGCAGGACTACCTTTTCACCTCCATGCTGGAGAACAAGCCCTGGAATCAGCTGGCCGAGGAAATTCTCACCGCCGACGGTTCAGACGAGAAGCAACGACCTCGTTCCCGTTTCCTGCTGGCCCGCAATTTGAACTTCGACGATACCACCCGTGACATCGGCCGGATCTTTCTTGGCCGTGACATGCAGTGTGCCCAGTGCCATGACCATCCCTCGATCGAGGACTACTTGCAGCGACATTACTACGGGATAACCGCCTTCCTGAAACGAAGTTACCTGTTCAAGGACCCCAAGAGTGGGACCACCTCGATCGGAGAAAAAGCCGAGGGAGACGTCAAGTTCACCTCGGTGTTTACCAACGAGGAAGACAGCACCTCCCCACGCCTGCTGGAGCTATCGGTAATCGAGGATCCGAAGCCAGCCGAGGAGCTGTACGTTACCAAGCCGGACGACAAGAACCGCGGGGTTCCCCGTTACAGCCGGCGACTGCAACTTGCACCCAGTGTCATCTCACCGGAGAACGCCGACTTCCGGATGAACATTGCCAACCGGACCTGGGCCCTGGTGATGGGACGGGGGCTGGTCCAGCCACTCGACATGAGACACGCCTCCAATCCTCCCTCGCACCCAGAGCTGCTCCAGTTGCTGGCCGATGAACTGCTGGCCAGTGACTATGACCTGCGAGCACTGATCCGCCAGCTGGTGTTAAGCGAGACCTACCAGCGGAGCAGCCATCGGGTTGATAGTGACCAGGACCTGCCGGCAACAGCCTACCTCTCCGCGGAACTCAAACCCCTGACCCCCGAGCAACTTGCCTGGTCAACGATGCAGGCCGTGGGAATGATCGCCTCGAGCCAGGATCAACAGCGTGCCATTTTAAAAAAGGAAGATCCTTCTTTTGATCCACACAACCGCGAGATGGCAGTCAAGCTGGAGAAGGCAGTGAACACGACCCTGCAGCCTCACGTCGATATTTTTGTCAATATTTTCGCTGTCAAGACAGATGGTTTCAGTGCAACAGCCAGCCAGGCACTTTTTCTGGAAAACGGAGAACTGATAAGCAACTGGCTCAAACCTGGAGCGGGAAACCTCACGGGACGGCTGGGGGAGGTCGAGAAACTGGAATCGGTAGCCCAGGAGCTTTACCTGGCCCTGCTCTCACGCCCCCCCAGTTCGGGGGAGATGGAAAACCTGGTTGTTTTCCTCGGCCAATTTGACTCGGAAAGACAGACTGGAATCGCTCAAGCAACACGGGCTATACTGTGTTCAGCAGAATTCCGATTCAATCATTAGGGCTTTATGAACGGCTGCCAGGGAGTCATGCAATGAAGCGGAATATCGGATGCCAGTCGATCGACCATCTGCTTTCACGACGCAACTTCCTTGCCGGAACAACCGCGGCCGGATTCGGAGCAGCCACTGCGCTGGGTGGTTTTTCCACGCCCGTTGTGGCGGACACGCTCAAGCGAGACCAGAAGCGGATCCTGCAGGTCTACCTGCAGGGGGGTGTCAGCCAGCTCGAATCATGGGATCCCAAGCCGGGCACCGAGTACGGGGGGCCTTTCCAGACCATTCCCACGTCGGTACCTGGAGTTCACATTTGCGAGTTGCTGCCAGAGACCGCCCAGCTGATGCACCATCTCTCGATTGTTCGCAGTATCAATCTCAAGACGGATGACCATCACCAGGGACGGCTGTTCATGGAGAAGGGACGGCGAGGAGAAGGAAACTACCCCTACGTTGGATCGGTCGCCGCCCGTTACCTGGCCCCGGAAGACAGCCCGCTTCCCAGCTACGTGCACATTTCCACGCGTGGACTGGAAGATGACACGGCAGCTTTCCTGGATGCCCGTTATGGCCAGATGAAGCTGGAGGGTGTTGCCTCGCCAGCCAACCTCGGGGAACCCGGCCAGCTGGCAGAAAAGGGATTTTCCCGACGCAGCCAGTTCCGCCAGCAACTAAACCAGCAGTTCACTTCCCGGCGCCCCAAGGCGCTGGTCGATTCCTATGACGCATCCTTCCGCCAGGCCGCGCAGCTGATGGCCAGGCAGGAGCTCTTCGAGAAACAATCCGAGAAGGAACTTGACCGGTACGGGCATCACGACTTTGGTCGTTTCTGCCTGCTGGCCCGGACCATGCTCGAGGAGGGGTCGACCTGCGTCAAGGTCACCCATCATGGCTACGATACGCATGCCGAGAACTTCAATTTCCACGTCGAGCAACTGGGAGAGTTCGACACTCCCTTTGCTACCCTGCTGGGCGACCTCCAGCAGCGGGGCATGCTGGAGAGCACGCTGGTGATGATCTACTCCGAGTTCGGCAGGACTCCAAAAATCAATCACCGCTATGGTCGCGATCACTGGGGGAGTGCCTGGTCCATCGCGCTGGGTGGCTGTGGCATCCAGCCGGGTGCCGTTATCGGTGCGACCAATGCCAACGGCACGGAAGTGAGTGACCGCGAGGTTCATGGTGGCCACCTGTTCCACACGTACCTCCAGGCACTTGGCGTTGACTCAACCGCCAACCATGACATCCCGGGCCGTGAGATCCCGATCGGGGATCCCGCGGTCGAATCGATCAAAGAACTGCTGGCATGAACGACAGCCTCCAGGAACCGACGCCAGCCGCCGACGACCAGCCGGCTGCTATCGATGCCACAAAGTCACACAAGGTGGCCGAGTACAAGCACAGCAAGCCTCTCACCTGCTGCCGCATCGATCCCACCGGCCGCTTTGTATTCGCCGGGGCCGAAGACCTGAATGTCTATCGCTGGAACCTGGAAACCGGCCGCATGATGATCCTGGCGGGTCATAACAGCTGGGTCCGTTCCATGGACTTCTCCCCGGACGGCCAGACCCTTTACACCGCCGGCTGGGATGGTGAGCTGCACTGGTGGCAGACCGACGACCCGGTACCCCGCTCGCTCCGCATGGTCCGGGCCCATCGCGGCTTTGCCCGCTGGGTTCGTGTCAGCCCGGATGGGACACTGCTGGCCACCTGCGGCAACGACAACATGATCCGGATCTGGAGTGCCGCTGCCGGGGAACTGGTCGCCGAGATGGCAGGGCACGAACGCAATCCCTACGCCGTTGATTTTCATCCCGATGGCACGCAGCTGGTCTCGGAGGACCTGATGGGGAACGTCATGATCTGGGATCTTGAATCCTTCGAGCACCTGGAGACAATCCCTACCGTGATGACCGGTTACGACACCAAGTTCGCCGCGGACATGGGTGGTGCACGCGACATGCGATTTGCACTCGACGGCAGCGTCGTGGTCTGTGCCGGGATTACCAACGTGGTAAATTCCTTTGCGGGCCAGCAGGATCCAATTTTCGCCGTGGTGGACTGGGAATCCCGGCAGGTGCTGCGTCACCTGCGACCGGCAGATAATACCGCAGGCATTGCCTGGGGAGTCCGTTTCCACCCGGCAGGGTTCATTATCGGTGGTGTGGCCAAGCAGAATGGCAGCGGACTGATCTGTTTCTGGCACAAGGACGAGGCAGTCACACCCGTCAAGCTCGACAAGAAGGATCGCAAGGCCCCGGATCGCCTCAAGCGGCAGGCAGACAAGGATCCACTTGCAGTCAAGCCGTTCCACACGCTCGAGGTCAACAGCTGTGTTCGAGGCCTGGCCCTGGCACCGGATGGCCGACGACTGGCTGCCCCCTGCTTTGATGGCAGCCTTCGCATCTTCCAGATGACTGCCAAGGTGGAAGAGGAAAAAGCCGAGGCCAAGGCTGGTGAAGAGTCAGAGGGCTAGGGACTCTTTTGGCGGTTCGTTCATTGCCTCGTACACCCCAAGGAAGACGGCTCCGGCAGGGGACTACTGCTCGCTCGCCGCGATTACACCAGGCCCCCACCTACTAGGATCTCGACCCTGTACCGGGCTGATTGTCGGCCAATCGTGCCAAGTGGTTTTCGATTCGCTTGAGCGTTTCGTGGATTTCCGAAAGGTCGCCAGTTGCCGTGCCGGTAGAGGCCGCCGCCCTGGATCGCACCTGGCCGAGGCCATCCCGCAGACCCGGTGCCTCAACGTCCAAAGAGTCACGCAACCCGAGAACGCGATCGCGGAACTCCAGGGCATCGACCACGCCGATTAGGGCAGCTTCTCCTGATCCACCCGGGGTGCTTTGTCCAGCAGTCTCAATCTTCAGCCGGTGGATGCCAAACGCTCGCATCAGGGGTCCTTGCATCATCCCCAGGTCCTGAATGCGGGTTAGCGGGATCGTTTTCTCCGTCTTCCAGAATACACCGCGCCGGTAGACTAGTGACCGCGACGTCAAATAGCACTCGAGGGTCTGAAAGTAGCGTTCAACCCACCATTTGACGGCAGCGTACCAGAGGGTCAGCAGCAGCAAGCCGATCGACAGCGGCATGATGCCAACTTTTCCGTTCTTTAACAAATCAGGCAGGAGCACGAACACTGTCACCAGGCCAACAAGAAACGCTATCGTAATCATGCTGATGACGAGCGAATACTTCTTCCAGGCCGGATTGAACGACGCCTCGACGACCAACTCTTCGCCCGGTTGCAGCTTGATCGACATGGCAAGACGCTCCTTTGTCAGGGAACTGATTTACTAAAACAGAGCAACAGCCGTATTCTTATCCACACCGGAAAAGCCGGTCAAGGACAGAGGAACGCAACCTGATGGCAGGTGACGTCACCCTCACCAATAGATCGCACAGACTCCTGGAGATTTTTCGCCACCCTGCCAGTAATTCGCATCTGCGATGGGCAGGGCAGCCAGAACTCGGGTAAAATCAGTTACCAGGTACCGATCTCCTTCTCTCACAGCAGGGACACTCACCATGGCACTCGCACCTTCCGCCCAACAGACCGAATCCAGCCAGGGCACGCTCAGCCTCGAGCGTCTTGAACAACTGCGATGCGACTTCGGTGAGCACCCGACTGCACGGTTGATGCAAAATGCGGTCGCCCAGAACGGGATCGACAATATTGCCCTGGACCGGTCCGTCCTGACTTCAACCGACCACACCTTTTCACACCTGCTTGATGACTGGTCCGTCACGAACCAGAAACGGAGTGGGCGCTGCTGGATGTTTGCCGGGCTGAACCTCTTCCGGCCTGCTGCCATGAAGGCGATGAACCTGAAGGAGTTCGAGTTCAGCCAGAATTACACGCTCTTCTGGGACAAGCTGGAACGAGCGAATTATTTCCTCGAGGCGATGCTCGATCTGGCTGATCGGGATGTCGATGACCGCACCGTTGCCTGGCTCCTGGCTCATCCTCTCGATGATGGGGGGCAGTGGAACATGTTCGTCAACGTGTTGCAAAAACATGGCGCGGTACCCAAGGCAGTGATGCCGGAAACCGAGAGCTCCAGTAACACCCGCCGCATGAACGAGATCCTTCTTACCAAACTCCGGCGAGGAGCCATGTCCCTGCGGCAGGAGGCGGCAGGAGAGGCCAGCACCGAGGACCTGCAGCAGCACAAGCAGGAGATCCTGGCAGAGATCTACCGCATTCTCTCCATCCACCTGGGAACACCACCGGAGAGCTTCGACTGGCAATGGAATGACAAGGAACGAGACTTTCACCGTGATGGAGAAATGACCCCACTGGAGTTTGCCGAGCGATATATCCAGCCACCCCTGGATGAATACGTCTGCCTGGTTCACGACCCCCGGCCTTCCAGCCCGCTGGGAAAGACCTTCACAGTCGAGTACCTGGGAAATGTCGTTGGGGGCGGGATCGTCAAATACCTGAACGTCGACATCGAGACCATGAAACAGGTCACACGGGAGACGCTGGTGGACGGCAAGCCGGTCTGGATGGGATGCGACGTGGGCAAGATGATGCGGCGCGACCAGGGAATCTGGGACGCCCGGTTGTTTGACTACGAGGGTGTTTACGACGCGGAACTGCAGATGCCCAAGCAACATCGATTGATCCACCACGATACGCTGATGACACATGCCATGCTGTTCACCGGCGTGGATCTGATCGATGGAGAGAACGGTCAGCAGACCCGTCGCTGGCGCGTGGAAAACAGCTGGGGTGATGAAAACGGAAAGAAGGGCTTCTACGTGATGAACGACTCGTGGTTCGACGAGTACATGTTCGAGGTGGCGATTGAAAAGAAGTACCTGTCTGCAGAGTTGCTGGAGGCATGGCAACAGGAACCGATTTCGCTTTCCCCCTGGGATCCGATGGGATCGCTTGCCCGCTAGCCGCCCCGCTGCAGAAAACTGGGTTTCATCTCGCCTGGAGGATCATCCAGAGGGAAATAGGGTCTCTTCATCCGCTGGAGCTCCACGTGCCGCAAGGTGGCAGGAGTAGGCCCCGGGGTATCAAGAACATAGTCCTTCTGCATCAGCTCCCCATACGCCTGCCGGTAGTTCATGGGGTTCTTGACGACAAGGAACTTCATTTTTTCCACGTCGATCCCCAGTGACTCATACTGTTCATTGCACCACTCGTAGGTTGCATGGCTGGCCAGGCAGAGAGAAATCGTGCCGACCTGCAGTACGGCCGCTGGTCCCATGCGTGCCTCTTGCCCTCCCCAGATTCCTCCCTTGTAGGTGAAAAGCCCTTCACTCAGACGGGTAACGGTCCCCTCTACAGCAAGCGGCTCTCCCCAGGCTGGGTCAACAAGGTGTCCAACCTGCAGTTCCACCCGTGCGCCAACTCCCGCCTGGTGACAGCAGGCAGCGGCAGCGGAATCCACCAGCGGGACAACAGCGGGCTGCACGACCTGTTCCTCCAGGAGTGCCCTGAGCGAGTGGACACTGTCCCCTGCCGCACCACCCCCACAACAGTCGGCCGTTTCCACAAGCACCACCGGCCCCTCTACATTGTCCCGGGCATCCCGGATCGCCGCATTCGGCTGCCAGGTCACAGGTTCCAGCCGATGGCGACGATCCCAGTAAGCACGCGCGAGCTGGCCAGCAAGATCCGCGGCAAGAGAAAGGTCATCATGCGTGACCACCAGTCCGCCACCCCCCATTCCCGGGGCATCCAGGTAAGGATGGACCAGGAAAGCACTGGTCGAGTAGACACTCTCCTGCTGGCGCATCCCGATTGCCATCTCCATGATCTCGGCAAATGGGCCCGGCAGATCCGTCTGCCCCAGCACACCGGCCACAAGCACCGGAACCTTGGCCATCACCATCGTTGGCCGCAGGGAGCCATCGAGCATTGCCAGTAGCGCCCGCGCCCCTCGCTGCCCGGTTTCTACCGCGTCACGATGGGGATAGGTTTCCCAGGCAACCAGCAGATCAGCGGACTCGACCATCCGCCCTGTCACGTGAGCATGCAGATCCAGCGTGGCAACGATCGCAGTAGCAGGGCCAACCAGCTCTCGCACCGCGGCCAGCAGGTCCCCTTCCGGATCGATTTCATTCTCAGCTGCTGCCGCGCCATGCAGTGCGAGGATCACTCCATCAAGGGGAACGACTGCGGCAAGCTTCTCGAGCAGCGATTCCCTGAGCTGATCGTAAACTGCCGACCGAACCGGGCCACTGGAACAGGCAGAAGCAACGGCCAGCGGCAGGCACTCGACTTCTGCCTGGCCAAGAACCTGCAGCATCCCCCCGACCGTCCCCTCGCAAATTTTCAGCACTTCCTCACCATCGAGCAACTGCCCACGCTCGAAGGTCTCCAGCTCCGCTGGTGCACCTCCCAGGTGATTACATTCAATCAGGAATGAACCAATGGCAACCCTGTACATTCGAACTCCTGGCAGATCAGGCAAAAAGATCCATGATCGGTTCCCCGGCCAGCGTGTGAGGGCGGCCCAGCAGAGGATGCTGGCGGCGCATAAGACCTGGGAACAGGGAGCCATCTGACATGTTTTCCATCTTACCGGTTCCGGCTAACCCCATATACCTTCTGGAGATCGGACAACAGGGAAAAACCGGTTACTGCTGCCGACGTTGAGATCACTCCGGGAATGAAAATGCAATCATCCACGGGTGTCTTTTACTGGCTCGCGCTCATTTTTTTATAGTATTATTTAGTAAGAGGTTTCTACGTGAAAACCCACCCTCCATTCTGGTCCCCAAGGATCTGAAGAATGAAAAGCTTCATCCACTGGCGACATGCTCTTGTAGCCCCCCTGGTACTGATTCTGCTGTTAAGCCTGGCACTCGTCTCCCCGGTCCATGCTGCCAAGAAACCCAACCGGAATAACAACAACCGGGCAAAAATCGAGCAGATCCGCCGCCAGATGGCGGTGCAGGCTGCCGCACAGGCTCGCATCCTGGGAAAACAGATCCAGGGACTGGACGCCAGGATCAAGGTCAACCGCCAGGATCTGTCCTCTAACCGGGAGTACCAGGAACGTGCTGCACCCCCAATGCAAATGGCGCGATCGCAAAATGAAGCTGCCAAGCTACATGTGACGAGTGCCAAGCTGGAGCTCAACGAGCTTGAAGATGAGGTGCTTGACGCCATCCCACCCAGGTCTCCCTACCTGGCCCAGAAGTCCACAGTCATCAAAGCTCGCACGCGCTACGAAGAAGCACGTAACAAGGCGGAGGCGCAAGTCGATTTCTTCGTCAAGGGAGTGGAAAAGGAAAAGCAGATCACGGCAGTTCCGGCTGTTCAGCAAGCCCAGCGGGTATTGAAGCGGGCAGCCGATCTTGTTGACATGGAAAAGAAAAACATCCTCAGGGCATCTCCCTCCTGGACAGGAGCCCGGGGCCGGTTGAACGATCGAAACAACGAGTCGGAGGGAACACAGAAGAAGCTCGACCAGACGGTCTCGGTCTACAACAAGTACCGGATTGCCGGAAACAAGGCAGCACGCGAGTTGAACAGCAACCTGAAAACGAAACAGGTTCTTGTTGTGCAAAAGCATGCTGCCGAGCAAATGGCACGGCAGTATGGCTACTACCAGAGGCCAGGGAGCAAGGGATCAGGATCCTCCCAGAGCCCAGGTAGCAAGGGTCGTTAGACCGTTTTTTCTTCACCTGCCGCTGGAGCATCTCGTGACAGAACTTCTGATTGATCCGCGGTCAACGGCCCTGGTGCTGATCGACGTCCAGCCCTATTTCCTCGAGCGTGCACACGGCGACATGAACTCGCTGCTTGCCCGGCTCGAACAGCTGCTGATCGTCGCACCGATCGCAAACGTGCCGGTGATTGCCACCCTGGAAAAACCGCTGAAGAAAAAGGGGGAATTGCCAGACCGGCTTAATAACCAGTTTCCAGCAGATGGCAGGGTATTTGAAAAATCCACTTACAGCATCGTCGGCGAATTCGACGTCATGTCGACGCTCGGCCAGCTGGACCGGCGCCAGCTCGTACTTGCTGGTGGGGAAACCGACGTCTGTGTGCTGCAATCGGTACTGGACCTGATTGACCAGCGATTCTCCGTTTTCGTTATTGCCGATGCCATCTACAGTTCGGCCGCCGATGTCACTGCAGCCAGCCACCGTATGCAACAGGCCGGGGCAACAATGATTAGCTACAAGTCCCTCTTTTATGAACTGATCCGCAGCGAGGCCTCGGATGCCTGGTCCCGGCTTGATGCAATGGCTGGCACGGGGGGATTCATTCCACCCGAGATGCTCGAGCAGGGATCGACCTGATGAAATCCATGAAAAACCTGATCCTGACAATCATCCTGCTCTTTGGTTGCCCCCTTGCCGCGGAAGAACCGGTTTACGACCTGGTCATCCGGAACGGCCGTGTTATCGATGGAAGCGGAAATCCATGGTTCCTTGCCGACGTGGCCGTGAAGGACGGAAGAATTGTAGCGGTGGCTCGAGTACTGAAGGACAAGGGCCAGATAGAGATGAACGCCGAGGGCCTTGTGGTCGCTCCCGGCTTTATCGACATGCACTCCCATTCCGATTTCCTACTCCTGGAGGACGGGGATGCCCGCAGCAAGATTCACCAGGGAGTCACCACCGAGATTCTCGGTGAAGGCAACTCGGCCGGTCCTAACATGGGCAAACGGGCTGCCCGATCAGCAACGGTCAACGGAAAAACCGTTCGCTGGAAAACCCTGGGGGAGTATTTCCAGGTGCTCGAAAAGGCAGGTACGGCAACTAACGTTGCCTCCTACGTGGGACTGAACAATGCCTGGGAAGCAGCCATGGGAAAGTCCTTTGATCGGCCCAGCGAGGAACATTTCACACTCATGGAAAAGGTCATCAGGGAAGCGATGGAGGATGGCGCCCTGGGACTTTCCTGCCAGGTGATGATGCCACCTGGTTCACTGGCAACCACCGACGATGTGATCCGGCTGGCAAAGATCATCAAGCCGTTTGGAGGCACCTTTTCAACACACATCCGCAACGAGGGGACTGGCGTTTTTGCCTCGATCGAGGATGCAATCCGTGTCGGTGAAGAAGCCGATGTCCCGGTGGATATTATCCACCTGAAAATTGCTGATGAGCAGTACTGGGGCCGCATGCAGGAAATCGTTGAATTGATTGAAGCGGCACGAACACGAAATGTGAATGTCCAGGCCAACGTCTATCCCTACACGCGTGGCAACAACAACCTGGTCAGCATCATGCCGCCCTGGGTCCACGAGGGAGGGCGCGATGCCCTGCTCAAGCGACTGGCCGATCCGGAGATGCGTGCCAGGATCAAGCATGATGTGATCAACGGGGTTCCAGGCTGGTACAACCACTACACCGCAGTTGGTGGAGACTGGAGTCGCATGCTGGTTGCCGGCAATAACCGCTTCAAGGGCCTTACCATGGACCGGGTGATGGCATTACGTACCGTTGACAGGAAAAACGTGGACCTGCTTGACGAGCTGATGGACTTCCTGGTCGAGGAGGGGGGTTCGGTCAGCACGGTTTATGCCCACCACACGGAAAAGGACATGAACCTGGCACTCGAGCAACCCTGGTGCTCGGTCGGCTCGGACGGTGCGGCCTATGCAATCAAGGGTCCTCTGCGACGAGGAAATCCCCATCCACGAAACTTCGGCACTTTCCCTCGCGTGCTGGGTTATTACGTGCGAGAGCAGAAACTGCTTTCGCTGGAGGATGCTGTCCGCAAGATGACATCGCTCAATGCCGCCAAGGTGGGAATCCGGGACCGGGGCCAGATCGCCCGTGATTTCAGGGCAGACATTACGATCTTTGACCCGAAAACGGTCATCGACAAGGCAACCTATACCGAACCGTTCCAGTACTGCGAGGGTATAATACACGTGATCGTTAACGGCACGCTTGTGCTGCACGAGGGAAAGCACACGGGCAATCGTCCTGGCATGGCCCTGCGGCGACAATCAGCCATTCCCTAACGGCTCTGGACAGCGAGTACTTTGCACAGCTATATAGAAGTCGTTGAAGGCACCCAAAAAAATAGCTCTATAAAACGAGAAATAAGAGGAAACGGCACCATGAGGATGAAGTCACAGCTTGCAATCGCACTTTCCTTTTTGATGCTCCTGCCAGTGGCCCAACTGGTCGCCCAGGAGAAGTCCGCTGAAGCAGACGAGGCACCCATTGTCTCGCTCATCAAGCAGCTTGCTGCACCTGATTTCTCCAAACGCCAGGCAGCTTCCCAGCAGCTGCTGAAACTCGGTGAGCAGGCCATCCCCCGCCTGACGGCTGCGGCACTCGGTGACAACCGGGAAGTCGTTACCCGCTCGGTCGACATCCTCAAGGGCCATTTGAAATCAGCGAACGAGAAACTGCAGTCCGCAGCCCGGACCGCCCTGAAGAAGATCTCGGCCGTCGAAGATGGCGTTGGACCTCGACTCGCGCGAACGGCACTTGCTCCGCCAAAACCTCGCCCCCAGCCAGTTCCCGGAAAGGGAATTCCCGGGTTCCCGCGGATCCAGCTGCAGGTCCAGGGAGCTGCGCAGGCAATCAAGATGCGGAATGTGAACGGTGTCAAGGATATCGAGGTCACCGAGAAGGGCCGGAGTATCAAGATCCATGACGATCCCAACCAGGGAATCAAGGTCGAGATCACCGAGACAAAGGATGGCAAGCCGGTGACTCGCAAGTTCGAGGCCAAGAACGCCGACGAGCTGAAGAAGAAGCACCCCGAGGCACACAAGCTCTACCAGCAGTACTCGCAGGGTGCGGCCGGTAACATCCAGTTGAGAATTAATGGACAGGTCCCGGGTAATGGAATCCCACGGATCCAGATCGCCCCGTTCAAGATTCCCGGGATCCCGGCAAATCCCCGGCAGGTGCCAGGTAACGCGAATCGGATTGTCGACCTCCGGCTGCAACAGATGGAGCGGATGATCCAGTCCATCCAGAAACAGCTGGAATTGGCAGGTGAGGATGCCGGCCCGGCCAAGCAGTCACTCGAGCATCTCAAGCGGGCCCTGAAAGAGATCAAGCAGGCCAGGGAAAAGCTCGGGGAAGATCGCCCGGAAACCTAGTCCCCGGCAAAGTCGCGGCTGACCAGTTGATTTGCCTGGCGTGCCAGCCGCCGCACGTGCTTCTGCTTGAGGGGTGAATTCAGGAAGCGGTTGAGCGAGGGGAGCAGGGATGGGACCTTGGATTCTCCGGCCGCCAGCAGTTCTTCCTCCACGGCAACTGTTGTCTTAAGTACATGCGCCGAGAAAATCGGGTCGCGGAGCCCGTGATCCAGGATCACCTGGAAAGCTTTTTCAAGGAAAGCCTGCTGGTCTTCAACCTTCCAGTCCTCTTCGGAAACTGCCTCCACGTCAACGTAGCGGTGACTTCTTCCAAGGAACAGGGCCATCTGTATCAAGCCCTCTGGCCAGAGTTCCGGGTGACGGCTGCAGGCAAACCGGACAGCATTCGAGAATGTCAGCGCATGGGTAAATTGCAGCCAGCTGACGTTGTCCTGGACGTTGCGATCGACCGCCAGCTGGAAAGAAATGTCAAAGTGAAGCATGTTCCTGGCAAGAGCCTCGAGCAGGGCCTGGTGGATCATCTCCGGTCTGGACTCCGTAGCCCGCTCGACAACCCACGCCAGGGCATCCGTAAGGGTGGCTGGAAAGGGAGCGTCCTCGCACGCCGGCTGATCACCCACGTCGACCGGGTACCTGGCCAGGGCCGGAGCATACTCCTGGAACTCGGGAATCAGGTCCTCCCGGGTGGCATAACAGAGCTGGCGGACCAGGGACAATGCCAGCGGTCGAAGAACCTCGCCCCCCATTCGATCGACCAGCTGACCTGCCTTGTAAACGTAGATCATCGAGTGCCCAAAGCTGTTGTAATGTGCCAGGGCGGCGGTCGCGAAGACCCCCTCCAGCTCCTCCCACGTCACCCCCTGCTCCAGCGCCCCGGTAACCATCGCCTCGGCACTCGCGGCACGTTCCTCTTCAATGGCCAACAGCAGCCGTTCGCGATCATAGGGTTCTGATTCCTCGGGAAATGGATAGCGTGGATGCCGCAGGGCATCAAAGGACATGTGATCAATCGCCTCGGCCAGGCAAATCAACTTTTCCTCCCACTCCTCCCGGCGATCGGCAACCTGCAACCAGTCGGCAGTGGCTGCAAGGCAGTGCTTGAAGCCGTACTGGAAGCGGTCATGGCACCAGTGAATCGCCAGCTTCACTCCCAGCAATGGGTCCAGTTGGTGAAAGTGAAGGCGGCTCAGTTCCCGGCAGATACGTCCAAAATCTCGGTCCTGGAATGCCTTTTCCAGCCCCTCGACAATGAACTGCTCGGTCTCTGCTACCGGTGGGTCCTGCACGTTTACCCAGACCTGGCCATCCTCGACCCGGGTGTCATAGCGGCGAACGTGGTCTCCCCCAAGCAGGCAACGGCCGTCATCCAGGTTGAACTTCCAGTTGTGCCAGTTGCATGTCAACACGCACCCCTCATCAAGCGTCCCCTGGGCAAGTGGATACCCTTCATGTGGACAGCGGTTGTCGATGGCATAGGTCTCTTCGCCGGCCAGGAAGAGAGCAAGCTGTCGTGGACCGGACCGAAAAACAACTGGGCCGGCGCGCAACTGGTCCAGCGATGTCGCCTGCTCCCATGCCATCTCTCTGCTCTCCTTCCCGGTCGGCCCGAGTCACGCTTTCCCAATCGTCGCCCGGCCATCAACGAGGCCTTCGACAAGACATCTTGATGGTTGCTGGGAAGGCAATCAACTGAACTCTCATTTTTTCGCCTGCTCCTGTCCAGACACTCCGCCTGGGGTGGTTCCCTCGATTCCCGCCTCCCCGTGGTGAAAGGCGATTCGGGGCGGTGTACAATCGGAACGCTAGTTCTTCCAGCCGCTTTCCCCACGAGAGAAAAACGATGACCCGCTTATCCCGTCCTGCCCTGATGCTGACCCTGATCCTCTCATTTCTTGCCACTGGACAGGTTCGCGGCGATACCCCGCTTAACAAGCTCACCGAGGCAGAAAAAAGGAGTGGCTGGAAATTGCTGTTTGACGGCACGTCCACGGAAAACTGGCGGAACTACAAGAAGGACTCCATCTCCAAGGGCTGGGTCGTCAAGGACGGGATCCTGCAACGCGCCGCCGGCGGCGCCGGTGACATTATCACGCGGGAGAAGTACGAGCATTTCGAGCTTGCATTGGAGTACCGGATCTCCAAGGGAGGCAACAGCGGGATCATGTTCCACGTGACCGAGGAACTGGATCGACCCTGGCAGACCGGCCCGGAAGTCCAGCTGCAGGACAACGTGGATGGCCATGATGCCCAGAAAGCAGGCTGGCTCTACCAGCTTTACAAGCCTGTCAAGCCAGCCTGGGCACGGCGGTTCGAGAACCAGGTCGGCTTCAAGAGCCCGGAAGTCGACGATGCCACGCGACCGGCCGGAGAATGGAACCACATCTACATGCGAGTGGTGCCGAAGCAGGGTGAGGTCGCCCTCAATGGGGTGAGCTATTTCAAATTCGACAAGGGAAGTGAGGAATGGGATGCTCGGGTCGCCAAGAGCAAGTTCGCCAAGTATGCACAGTTCGGCAAGCCGACCAGCGGCCATATCTGCCTGCAGGATCATGGAAACGAGATTGCTTTCCGAAACATCAAGGTCCGCATCCTGGACGCCACGGGGAACGCCCCCAACCCGATCGATGGCACCCTGAAACTCAAGCCAGTGGAAGCTTTCCCCAAGCTCGAGTGGGAAGGCTTCGAGGGCGTTGACGAGAAGGGACGCGTGCAGAACCTGCGGCCGCTGGAGATGACTCATGCCGCAGATGGCAGCAACCGGATTTTCGTGGCCGCACAGATCGGCAAGATCTACGTGTTCCCGAATGACCCCAACGCCACGCTGGCCAGCGTTTTCCTGGACTTCAGTGATCGCGTGCAGCCATTCCCGGTGGACGATGAGGAAGGGCTGCTTGGCTTCGCGCTGCACCCGAAGTTCAAGGAGAATGGCTACCTCTATGTCTACTACACCTCCCGCGAGCCTCGCATCTCCTATCTCTCCCGCTTTCAGCGTTCAAAGAAGGACCCCAACAAGGCAGATCCTGACAGTGAAACGGTGATCATGCGGATCCCCCAGCCCTTCTCCAACCACAACGGTGGCCCAATGGTCTTCGGCAAGGACGGCTACCTCTACATGGGCCTGGGCGATGGTGGCGGCCGCAATGACCCGATGGCCCACGGGCAGAACCTGGAGACCCTGATGGGGTCGATCATCCGCATCGATGTAGACAAGAAGTCAGCTGGCAAGAACTACTCGGTCCCCAGCGACAATCCATTTGTCGGCCAGAAGGGGGTGCTTCCGGAAATCTATGCTTACGGGATCCGCAATCCCTGGCGAATCTCGGTCGACCGATCGACCGGCAATATCTGGATTGGGGATGTCGGCCAGGACCTCTGGGAAGAAATCAACCTGCTCAAGCGAGGAGCGAACTATGGCTGGAGCGTCCGGGAAGCCAGCTACAACTTCAACAACCGCGTTGCTGACAGCAGCAGGGAATTGACCGAGGCGATCTGGGAATACGACCACCGTATCGGCAAGTCGATTACCGGCGGCCACGTCTACCGTGGAAGTGCTCTTCCGGAACTCCAGGGATCCTACCTCTATGCTGACTACGTGACCGGCAAGATCTGGGCTCTCAAGTATGACCATAAAAAAGGAACGGTGATCAGCAACCTGGGAATCCAGGATGGCGGCATCCCGGTACTCTCGTTCGGCCAGGATGAGCAGGGGGAAGTCTATTACACAGTCCAGTCGCCAAGCGGTCGAAGCATTTTCAAGTTTGTCCGCGACGAGTAATTTCCATTCCATTGGATCCAGTCAACAGGTCGACAGGCAGGATTGTGCTGCTGCCACTTGTCTTCTTTCTCACACCCTTTTTTCCAGACATATTCTGCGGAAGGTCCTTCCCATGAAACGCATGCTTTTCATTATCCTCGGTCTGCTGCTCATGACTGCCAGCCTGCAGGCCATCGAGGAGCAGCCATTTGGTCCCGATTTTCCGCAGCTCGATGGAGACGCAACCGGCCAGTGGTGGATGCCCAAGGGGAACAAGAAGCCACGCCTGATGGTTCCACGCGACCAGGTCATGGCATTTGCGGTCTACACCCACGACCGTGGTGTCCTCAAGATCACCGCACAACTCTACCCACTGCTGCCCGACGAACCCCGCCAGGTGCGACTGGAACTGAAACGTGATGGTGAGTGGAAAGAGGTTGCCCGGCAGGAGGTGCACGAACTTGGCTGGAGTGCCCATTTCCGGATCGAAGCCTGGGACAACACCCGGGATGTCGCCTACCGGCTTCTTCATGGTGAGAAAAGCCAGTTCGAGGGCCTGGTCCGGCACGACCCTGTCGAGAAAGACGTGATCGTGGTGGGAGCACTCTCCTGCAATTCAAAGCGGACTCCCGGGCCCCGGGCCCAGATGGTTACCAATCTCCTGGCACAGGATCCGGACATGCTCTTCTTTGCCGGGGACCAGTCGTATCACCACACCCAGCACACTTTCGGCTGGCTGGAATTCGGTATCCAGTTTCGAGATGTACTCAAGGATCGACCGGTAATCACAATTCCAGACGACCATGACGTTGGCCAGGGAAATATCTGGGGCGAGGGAGGCAAGAAGGCATCGTCCCAAGCGGGAAATGACGGCGGTTACTTCTATCCTGCCAGGTACGTCAAGATGGTTGAGCGTTGCCAGACCTGGCACCTGCCAGACCCCTACGACCCAACTCCCATCGAGCGGGGGATTGGCACCTACTACACCAACCTGCGAGTTGGCGGAATTGATTTTGCCGTACTCGAGGATCGCAAGTTCAAGAGCGGACCGAAAGGGAAAATTCCCCAGATGGGTCCACGCCCTGACCACATCAACGATCCCACCTATGACCGACGCTCGATCGATGTCAAGGGACTCAAGCTACTGGGTGATCGCCAGCTTTCCTTCCTCCACGAGTGGGGACAGGACTGGGAGGGGGCCCAGATGAAATGCGTGCTTTCGCAAACCGCTTTTTGCGGGGCAGTCCACCTGCACGGCCAGCCGACGAACCGCCTGCTTGCCGACCTGGATTCCAATGCCTGGCCCCAGACCGGGCGGAACAAGGCACTCGTGGAGATCCGGCGTGCCTGGGCTCCTCATATCTGTGGCGACCAGCACCTGGGCGTCTTCGTCAAGCATGGCATCGACAAGCATGGAGACGGGCCATTTGGTTTTACCACTCCCGCCATCGTCAACACGATCTATGGCCGCTGGTGGCATCCACTGGAGGAAAAGGCCGGTGCCAATGCTATTGCTGGTAGTCCCCTGCCCTGGACCGGTGACTACCACGACGGGCTTGGCAACCCGATCAGCATGATGGCTTATGCCAACCCGGAAGACCGCACCGATGAAAAGAAACGCGGTGACGGGTACGGGGTTGTCCGCTTTGACAAGCTCCAGCGGACAATCACTTTTGAGTGCTGGCCACGTTTCTGCGATGTCAGCGAGGGTGACAAGGTCCAGTACCCGGGTTGGCCAATCACCGTGAAGATGGATGACAACGACGGCCGCACGCCGGTCGGCTGGTTACCGGAACTGGTGGTGAGCGGATCCGAGTCCCCGGTCATCCAGGTGATCAACCAGGAGGGTGGGGAAATCCTCTACACGGTGCGAGCAACGAGCAGTCGCTTTCGACCACCGGTTTATGCCGAGGGAAAATACACCGTGAAGATTGGCACCGACCGGCCGGATGGGAAGACGCTTCGCAACCTGCGACCCGGGCCAGCTGACAGCGATGCGACCCGCGCGGTCAAGCTACAGTAAGGAAACACGACCATGAAGTACCTGTTACCGCTGGCACTGACCGTCTGCCTTCTCCCCTGCAATGCCCTCGTGGCTCAACCAGCGGCTGCCCAGAAGCCAGCCAGGAAGCAGGCTCCCTTTCAGTGGGTCAACCCGCTCAAGACGACCAACCTGCCCGGCCTCAGCCACTCCACGTTTCACAGCCCGTCGATGAAGATCGATGTCGGCTACTGCATCTACAGGCCACCCGGATACAACGACCGCAAGAATTCCCGACGGCAGTACCCGGTCGTCTATTACCTGCACGGAGGCCGCCCCGGCAGCGAGACAAAGAGCGTGCGGCTTGTGCCGGTGATTCACCAGCAGATTGCCGCCGGCACAATTCCACCGATGATCTACGTCTTTGTCAACGGTGGTCCAGTCAGCCATTACAACATGCCTGACCGTACCAACGCGATGGGCGAGGACGTGTTTATCAAGGAGCTGATTCCCCACGTGGACAGGACCGAACGGACGATCGCTCACCGCAAGGGACGGGCCCTGGAAGGTTTTTCCCAGGGGGGCCGTGGTACCACCCGGATCATGTTCCGGCACCCCGGGCTCTTCTGCTCTGCAGCTCCTGGCGGCGCAGGACACGCGACAGAGAAGATCATCTCGGAAAACGACGGCCGTGAGAACGAGAACCTGAAGTTCTCCGCGGGTTACAACACCTGGGACCTTGCTCGCGCTTACGCAGCAGATCCCCAGCCCCCGCTTAAAATCCTGGTCCATGTCGGCACCGAGGGATTCAACTACCAGAACAACCTTGAGTACATGAAATTTCTCGATTCCCTTAAAATCCCCTACCAGCGCCTGGTTGTGGAAGGAGTCCCTCACAGTGCCATGCAGATCTACCAGAAGCGGGGCCTGGAGATCATGCAGTTTCACGTGAAGAACTTTCAAGCAGCGGGTAGTATTTCCACAGGCAAGCAGAAGTGAGGATGCCCCCGCGTTGGGCAGGATACAGATGGCAGGAACTTCCCAGCAGGCAGCGGACGTGGTTGTCATTGGCGGGGGCGTCGCAGGGTTGAGCACGGCCATGCAACTTGCCACGCGGGGTGCCAGCGTGATCGTGGTGGAACGGGATCGGCTGGGAAACGGCTCCAGCGGTCGAGCAGCCGGACTGCTGGGTCAGCTTCGTGGTACCACGGCCGCCACACGCATGCTGATGGATGGTGTCGAGATCGTCCAGGAACTGGAGCGACAGGCCGACGTGGAGATCTTCGTGCAGACCGGATCGCTGCGAATTGCCGAGACAAGTGAGCGAGCCCAGGAAATCGTCGACCTGGTTGAAATGGGCAAGTCGATTGACTTCGAGATTGATCACCTCGACAACGAGCAGGTTGCCGAGTTTCTCCCCTACATGAAGACCGACGACCTGCTGGATGCCTGCTACTGCCCAACCGATGGCCACCTGCAGCCGGCGGAACTGGTGAGTGCCTACATCAAGGTTGGCAGGAGCAACGGGGTTGAGTACCGGACCGATTCTCCCTGCCAGGGCCTGGTGATGGAATCCGGAAGAGTAACCGGGGTGAAGACCTCCGGCGGAACGATTCACGCGCCGGCCGTTATTAACGCGGGAGGGCCCTGGTCCTACCTTCTGGCCGGGATGGCAGAAGCGACTCTTCCCACCGCGGCCCTGGGACACGTCTACCTGACCACGCGGCCGGATGATAACAACCCGGTCGATCGGCTCAGCCCTGCGATCCGGGATCGTCACCTGCGGCTCTACGCGCGCCCGGAAAGTGGCGGCCTGATTGTCGGCATGTACGGCGAGGATACCGTCGAGGTGGACATGGAAACACTGCCGGAGGATTTCGACATGTCGGCACTCAAGGCACGACCGGATGACCTCCACCTGGCGATGTTGATCGACGCAGCTGAAAAACGATTTCCCTGGATTAACCCGCGGACGCCAATGACGGTCACCATGGGGATCATGACCTTCACCCCCGACGGGAAACCCTTTTGCGGGACGATGCCGGATCTGGAGGGACTTTACCACTGCTCCGGCTTCAGCGGGCATGGCATTGTCCAGAGTCCCGCCATCGGCGTGATCATGGCCGACCTGGTGCTGGAGGGAAGCACATCGTATGACATCGAGGCGATCGAGGCCGACCGTTATTTCGAGATGCCTGGTTTCCAGCAGCGCAGCGATATCAAGAATCGCTGCTACCAGATGCAGGCGTCCTACTATGGAAAAGTAGAAGGTGGCAACCAGCCAGCCGACGAGTCCTGACGGCAGCGAGGTACCGGGAAGGCTGTTATGAAGATCCTTGTTCCCACCAAGCGTGTTCCAGATACCGACCAGAAGATCCGCGTCCGCGATGATCGGCAGGGAGTCGATATCGAGCACCTCCCCTTCGTGATCAACCCCTTCGATGCGATTGCCCTGGAAGAGGCAATCCGTATCGGCGAACAACGGGATTCGGTCGAGGTCCTGGCAGTCGGGATCGGGACAGCGCTCTACGAGGCGGAACTTCGAACGGCGCTGGCGATGGGAGCAGACCGGGCCCTGCTGGTCGAGGTCGAGGATTATGACGATTCCCGGGGCGGGCTCGATCCCTGGAACGTGGCCTGCCTGCTCAGGGAAATTGTCCAGCGTGAGCACCCGGACCTGGTGTTGATGGGAAAGCAGGCAGTCGATGATGATGCCGGACAGGTGGCCCAGTTCCTGGCAGCCCTGCTGGACTGGCCCCAGGCGACATGTGCCTCGGCTGTTGAAATCCACCCGGAAGGACTTCGCGTGGCACGGGAGACCGACTCGGGTATCGAGACGATCGAAACCAGCCTGCCGGCAGTCATCAGCACAGACCTCAGGCTGAATGAACCTCGTTATGCATCCTTGCCAAGTATCCTCAAGTCGCGCAAGAAACCGATCGAGCGGATCCCCCTGGCGGACCTGGGCCTGGAGCAGGAACCACGAATCGAGATTCTGGAAATGGAAGCGGTCTCGGCAAGGCGCAGTTGCCAATTCGCCGGTGACGTGGATCAGCTGGTGGAATTCCTGAGGCAGGACACGGAGGCCACGGAAGAATGAAAATCCTGGTTGTCCTGGAACATGATCAAGAGCAGCTGCGGCCGGGAAGCCTCTCGGCGATCGGCTTTGCCAACGACCTCGCTCACCAGTCCGGAGGAGAAGTTCTCTCGCTTCTGCTGGGAGACTCTCTCGATTTACTGGCCAGGGAGGCGGCACAGTTTGCCCCGGTCATTACTGCCAGCAGCCCGCTCCTGGCCGATCCACTGGCCGATCGCCATGCCCACGTGATCGCTGAAGTTACCGGAAACCAGCAGGTGGACCTGGTGGTCGCCGCCTCGAGCACCTACTCGCGGGACATTGTCAGCCGAGCAGGAGGCCTGCTGGGAGGTGCCATGGCAAGCGACATCGTTGACCACGCCTGGAC
>JAPYUD010000416.1:0-3760 GCA_029936215.1 Pirellulaceae bacterium
GGGGCGACAGCGGGATAACAACTGCACTGTCGCCCTTCGAGGATCCCCGCGGCGGCCAGGATCTGAGGTCCATGGCAGATAGCGGCGATCGGTTTGCCAGCCTGGTCAAAGGCCCGCACGATCCCCAGGACTTGCTCATCGAGCCTGAGGTATTCCGGTGCCCGCCCACCGGGGATCACCAGGGCATCATACTGGCCGGGATCGACAGAATCAAAATCGGCCGTCAGGCGAAAGTTATGCCCTCTTTTCTCACTATAGGTCTGCTCTCCTTCAAAATCATGGATCGCTGTCACGACCGTTTCCCCTGCCTTCTTGCCAGGACAGACCGCGTCCACCTGGTGACCGACCATCAGCAGCATCTGGAAGGGGACCATCGCCTCGTAATCTTCCACGTAATCACCGACCAGCATCAGGATCCTGCGTGCCATTACCCGACTCCCTTGACAAGAATATCCTCACCCCTGGGACTGACCTCAATGCAGTTGCACGATGACGGCATCGGCCTGGTCGTGCTCAAGTTCCAGCTCCACCGGATCCTCTTCACCGGCCAGTGAGAACTGGAGGGTCCAGGTCTCTCCCTGGTCACGGCGAGGTCCGACATGAATGATGGTACCGACTGGCAACTGGCTGGCTAGTCCCGGGTCATTCACTTTCACCACTTCCCCGGAGTTCCCTTCACGCAGGATTGCCAGCGGAACATCTTCTCCCGAAACCAGGTCAACAAAATCTTCAGGGATCTCGGCTCCATGCGGGTCCGTGAGTGGATGACCGAGCTTGTCATCCAGGTAATCCACAACGGCTTCACCGCGAACATGTTCCAGCTGGTGAGCTCTTCCATGAAGTTCCTCGCCAGGCGTTCCCAGGTGTTCCAGGTAGGTTTCCCAGAGCCGGTGTGCTCGCAGCAAGCGGCGAGCTTCCTTGAGTCCATTGCTGGTCAGTTGCAGTAACTGGCCCTCGACGGTGAGAAGCTCCTGTTTTTCCAGCGACCGCACCGCCCTGCGGATCACTTTCTCTCGTCCCTCCACGTAGCCAAGCACTGTCGAGAGCGAAACCTGCTGGTCGGTACCTCGCAACACGGACCCCAGCACATCCTCCACCAGTTGCTGCGGAATTGCCCTGCGGCGGCGAATCCAGTCAGCCATCAGGCCATAACGGGGAGCCACGGCAAAGACAATCATGAACTGGAGTGAGGCAGCGACCACGATCGAGGACCCTGGTGCCACGCTCATGTATTCGGAAAAACCGTATCCCACCAGGAAGCTGCTCCAGCCAAAAACTGCCGAGAGACCGATCATCCGGGAAAGTCGATTGCAGAGCAGGTAAGCGGTTGCTGCCGGCGTGATCAACAGGCCCACGACCAGGATCACACCTACCACGCTGACACCACTGACCACCACCAGCGAGGTACAGGTGGTGAGCAGGTAATCCAGGGCCACGACCGGGACACCGATCGAGGCGGCCATCACCCGGTCAAAGGTAATCAGCTGAAGTGAGCGAAAGAAGAGGATCACCACGGCGATCACGAAACCGGCCACCGCTGCCATCACCCAGAGATCGCCATCGCTGACTGCCAGCACCTGCCCGGTCACGAAGTGCGCAAGGTCAATATGTATGTCAGCGCTATTGATCGAGGCCAGCAGGCCCCCGAAGGCAAAGACCCCCGTATAGACAATGCCAATAATCGCACTTTCTTTTACCCGCGAGTAGTGCGAGATAAAGGTCACCAGTCCCACGGTGACAAAGCCGGCGATCACCGAACCGACAAGGACCGCGATCGAGTACCACTGGGAGTGGTCATGAATATCCACCCCGACCACTTTCCTCATGAAAAGGTAGCCACAGACCACTCCGGCCAGCATGGCATGGGCAACTGCATCTGCCAGAAAAGCAGTCCCCCGGAGGATAATGAAGCAACCGATCACTCCACAGACGGTGGAGACGAGTAATCCTGCCAGCAGTGCCTTAAGCAGGTGCGGGCTGTCCAGGTGTATTGCCACCAGCCACTCGTACATCCCGGCTACTCCTTTCTGTCCTGGGCAGGCAACTGCGAAAAGATCCGCAGGCTCCCCTCGTAGACTTCACTCAGCAGTTCGGGATGCAGCACGGATTCGGGAGGGCCATGAGCGAAGCAGCGTTGCTTGAGCAACACCAGCGAGTCAAAGTACTCGGCAGCGGTCGCCAGGTCATGGTGGACAACGACCAGGGTTCGGCCCGCCTCACGAGTCTGTTCCAGCACGTCCAGGATAGCCCGTTCAGTGGCTGCATCAACGCCGGCAAAGGGTTCATCCAGCAGCAGGATCTCACCCCCCTGGGCCATCGCCCGGGCCATGAAGACGCGTTGTTGCTGGCCACCGGAGAGCTGCCCGATCTGGCGGTCACGAAAGTCTGCCATGCGGACCATCTCGAGGGCCTCGTCGGCGATCTGGAAATCCTCGGCCGAGAGATCCTGCCAGAATGGGACTTTTCCATAGCGTCCCATCAGGGCCACCTCGCGCACGGTGACCGGGAAATTCCAGTCCACGGCACCACGCTGGGGCACGTAAGCCACCCGTCCCCTGGATTTTTCAGCAGCCTCACCAAAGATCTTCACGGTGCCAAAATCGGGCGTCACAAATCCAAGGATCGTCTTGATCAATGTCGATTTTCCGGATCCATTGGGCCCGATCACTCCGACCAGTTTCCCGGCGGGGATTTCCAGGTTGATATCCAGCAGGGCGGGCACCGGCCCGTAGCTGACTGTCAGGTTTTTAACTTCAATGGCAGCTGCCATGATTGCACCTACTTCCCATCCTGGTCCGGCCTCACGGAAAAGTCGGCCACGTGGAGAGCGATGATCCCTTCGACCGCCTGGCCGGGCTCTGACCAGAGGGTTTTTTCCGCGACCAGCTGGTCGTCCTGGAAGATCCGCACGCGGACGGCTCGCGACCTGCCCCCTGCCGGCAGCGACTCATCGGAAGTCTCCTCACCAGGGAGCAAAAAAGCGGATTCGCTCCCGGACTCCGCCTCGCCGGTCGCCACCTTGAGATAAAACTCGTTCTCACCAACCACGATCCCCTCGACCGGGTCAACCACGAGCACGGTCCCGGCGGGCACCTCCTCTTCGATTTTCAGAAGGGGAGTATCGCCATGCAGCGAGAGGAGTATGGATTCTGGGTTGAAAACATCGCCACGTGCGTCGAATGTGAGTGTCAGGTCGAGGTGGAAACGTCCTTCAGCGGCCGTTTCCTGGAATTGGTGATGTTCCCGGCCAGTGGCGGAATTGACGAAGCTGACATATGCCCTGACCGATCCGAGCGCCCCGATGATTACAGCAATTGCCAGAAGTGGACGCATCGCAGCTTATTTCCCTATTGGGCCCATCATTCCACCAGGCCACTGGTTCACAGACACCCTGGTCACTTCAGGCCATTGACAATCTTGAGCACGTTTTCTCTCATCATGCCGAGATAGGTCTCACCGGCAGTTCCCGGGGGCCCCATGGAATCGGAGTAGAGTGTCCCCCCGATCCGAACACCGGCATCCCTGGCAATTTGCTGGATCAATTCCGGGTTGACACTGGTTTCCACGAAAATCGCCTTGACTCCAAACTTGCGAATCGACTCCACCGCCTGTCGCCGCCTTTCGGGTGTCACGCCACCCCCCACTTCATCCCCGGTACTCCAGCCAGCCGGGGCGGATGCTGTGAACTTGTATTCATTGCAAAAGTAGTTGAAGGCGTCATGGCTTGTCACGAGCTGCCTCTGTTGTGGAGGCACCCTGT
>JAPYUD010000417.1:0-3756 GCA_029936215.1 Pirellulaceae bacterium
CTGGCTGGAACGCAGCTCATCAAGCCGAACAAGCGGAGACGACTGGATCGTCTGGACAGGAATCCCCTCGCTGGAACTCGTCAGTTCAGCCACCTGTGGCTGGACGATGACAAGATCACTGCCTGTCGACGAGAGAGTCGCCAGGGCGGCATCGATGCGTGCCGGGGAGATCGAACCGGGCACGTCAGGCGCGAGGGCACCGGGCAGCATGAACGCAGCAGCAGTCAGCATCTGCCGCGATTCAAGCTGTTCAAAAAAGAGTTTTCGTATCCGTACTTTTGAATGACGCTGATTCCATCCAGCCCATAACCGCCCAGGGCGGTACGGCCGCTGCATGATTCCTCCTCGCGATTCCTGTTCCATGGAGCGAGAGATCGCTCCGGTATCGCATTGCCCAGGCAATTATGCGCCCTTTTGGGCAAAATCAAAGGAAATCCACGTCTTTGATTGTCTCCAGGCTGGGTAGTTGTAACGGATGTACCATCCCACTGGCGTATTATGACGGTCGCGTCGAAAGTGACCTGCCGATCCTCCAGATGGACACTTCCGCTCGGTGGTTTGTCGCTCTTCCGAAGCAGGGGGGTAAGGATCGCGTTGAGGGCTATCAGCAACAGGACAATCAGCGACAGGGCCTGTAATTTCTTCCTCGGAAGCCGATCTCCAGCTCGCATTCCCAGGAACGTGCCAAGAAACACAAAGGGCAGACCAAGAGCACCGATCGACAGCCCCAGCACCGCTTTTTCCCCAAACAGCAGGATCAGCTGGATCGACAACGGCACCATCCCGGTCACAAGCATATTAAAAAGGAAAGCCCTGCTGCGAAGCGGATTCCAGGGCTGGGCCATCACCCAGATCGCTACTGCCGGTCCGCCCATCCCGCAAAATCCAAGCAGGAACCCGCTGATTGGAAACGCGATCCAGGTCCAGAAGCCTTTCAGCTCCTTCACCGGTTCCACCCGGACCAACCACTTCGTGATCACGATAAGGAGCAGCACGATTCCGATCCCCTGGCGAACATAATTCGCTCCCATCTGGCCCATCAGGAAGAGCGCCCACCCTCCCAGCGGCATCACCAGGATGCGTATCCCTGCAGGACGCCAGGCAATCTTCCACTGGGCATGGTCCTTGAGGCGAACCGAACCAATCAGAGACTGGGTCATGGAGGTCATCACGATAATCGGAATCGCCGTACGGTGATCAAATCCTGCCATCAACAGGAGTGGGATTCCAAACACGCCGGCGCCAAAACCGATCACTGCCTGCAGCAGGCTGCTCGCCAGCAGGATCAGGCCGGCAACAACAAGCTGCCAGATCTCGTAATCCAGTTCCATTCCAATAAACACGCCGTGATCCTCGAAAAGAACCTGCTTGGTCGACCCTGAATTCCCTGTTATCACCAAACGATCTCAAATTGACTACCCGTAACAACATCCCTTTACTATCCTTGGAGGGTTGCTCCTCATGTCCAAGGGAAATCAGCGCGTGACGGGCCAAGTCATAAAATTGCCACCACAGGAATCCCTCACCGATGACGGCAGCAAGCCGGGTGGCTGGTGGCATGACAGCGAAACAGCCGGACGAATTATCTGCGACCTTTGTCCCCGTGAATGCAACCTTGGTGACGGCGACCGTGGTTTCTGCTTTGTCCGTGAAAACCGTGATGGGCAGATGCTGCTGAGCACCTACGGTCGCAGCACCGGTTTCTGTATCGATCCGATCGAGAAGAAGCCGCTGAACCATTTCTTCCCCGGCACGAGCGTTCTCTCGTTTGGCACGGCCGGTTGCAACCTGGGTTGCAAGTTCTGCCAGAACTGGGACATCTCCAAGTCTCGCGAGGTCGAGCGATTAAGCGAGCAGGCGACGCCGGAGATGATTGCCACGGCCGCCCGCACGCTCCAGTGCCAGAGTGTCGCCTTTACCTACAATGACCCGGTGATCTGGGCCGAGTACGCGATCGACGTGGCCCGGGCCTGCCGGGCAGGGGGAGTGAAGACCGTTGCCGTGACCGCCGGCTACATTTCCCCGGACGCCAGGGAACCCTTCTTCAGTGCCATGGATGCTGCCAATGTGGACCTGAAGGGATTCAACGAGGACTTCTACCGGCTGATCACGCTCTCCCACATGCAGCCCGTTCTGGATACGCTCTGCTGGATCAAGCAGGAAAGCGACACCTGGCTGGAGATCACCAACCTCTTGATCCCGGATGAAAATGATTCCGAGGACGAGATGCGGACAATGTGTGACTGGATCCTGGACAATCTCGGGGACCAGGTCCCGGTTCACTTCACTGCCTTCCATCCCGACTACCGAATGACCGACAAGCCGCGCACTCCCCACGAGACATTGCTTCGCGCCCACGAGCTTGCTCGCCAGCAGGGAATCCAGTATCCCTACGTTGGAAACGTGAACGATCTGCAGCACCAGAGCACCTACTGTCCGGCCTGCCAGCACATCCTGATCGAACGTGACTGGTACGTACTGGGAGAGTACCAACTGGTGGACAACTGCTGTGGCAACTGTGGCCACACGATTCCAGGACAGTTCGACAAGCAGCCAGGAAGCTGGGGTTCTCGCCGACAGCCAGTTCGTATCCAGGATTATGCTCCGGCGACTCCCTCCAAAGAAAGCAGGTCCGCCATGGAAAGTGCGCAGGAGCCAGCCAGCAGCGACCCGAACACCAGCTTTGTTCCGCTGGATGACAACCAGCAGCAGGTCGTTCACCAGGCGGCCTGCGAGATTATTTCAGCCACGCTCTGCAAGCGAGAAGTCCAGCTGACCGACAGCACACTGGCCAGTTCTGCCGAATTTACCGTGATGGGTTCCTTTGTCACGCTCAAGCGAAAAGGACAGCTGAGAGCCTGCTGTGGCGTGCTTGGCGAGCCGATGCCACTTTCCCAGGCACTGCAGCAATCGGCGATCAGCACCGCCACCCGCGACAGACGTTTTCCACCCATTTCACCCAGCGAGCTAGCCCACCTGGATGTCGACATTTCCCTGCTACACAACTTCCAGCCGATCGGTGAAACAGGGAGGAAGAGAGTCGACGTGGTCCAGGTCGGTCGCCATGGACTGGTCATTCGCCATGGAACACAGAGTGGATTGCTGCTGCCAATCGTCGCAGTCGATCACGGACTGGATGCAGAGTCCTTCCTCCGCCACGTCTGCCTGAAGGCGGAACTCCCCGAAGCCACCTGGCTCGAAGAGGACGCCAGCTTGCAGACATTCGAGGTGCAGTACATCGAATCGGCCTGGGATCCAGAGGTGCCGACTGCCACAAGGACCGGGCAGTTGCTCAGCAGCGAGGAACTCAGCCAGCTGCAACAACACTGTCGAGAGAATATCGCGGCACTCGCCAGCGGAGCGACTCCCAGTTACTACCTGGCAGGCTGCCCCGACGTGATGACACATGGTATCGCCATCCAACTCACCCTTCCCGCCCAGGACACCTCGCAGCACTGGGCACGCTTCTCCCCACGCAAGGCGATGCCACTTCAGGCAACTCTCTACCAGCTGGTCGAGCTGGCAGCCGCGGAATTGAGACAACGCAACGTTCCCGTCCAGGCCGTCACGGCCCTGGAACTTGACGTGCTGGTGCTGGACGATCCTGCCATGCATGGCAGCCTCGAGGAACCGGACCTGTCGGGAATCGAAGCGGGACGGGCGGTCGTGATGATCCGTGGTGAGCAGAGTAGCTGGGCATACAACAGCAGCCTCTCACCCCAGCTACTGCTGGACGAGGCCACGGAAAGAGCGGCG
>JAPYUD010000015.1:0-21310 GCA_029936215.1 Pirellulaceae bacterium
TAACAAGGTAGCCGTAGGGGAACCTGCGGCTGGATCACCTCCTTTCTAAGGATTTGATTTGGTTAACCAGCGGCGACGTTGGTTGACTTATAGTGGATACGAATCTCAGCACGTTGTTTAGGTCTGCTCTCCTTTGTGGGGGCAACTATGAAATTGAAGAAATCAGGGCCCACCCGGATCCGAGCCAGACCGGGTGGGCTTTTTTTTTTGCCCGCTTGGCGATTTGTTCCCAGATGGTCATAATATCGACCAACTCGTCCCCACAGAGAAATACCTGGTCATGAAACAGGCAATCGCAGGCGTTTCGCCACCAGAGCAAGAAGAAACTACCATCATGGTGGTCTGGCCATCGGTCGCCTGCAGGAGCCTGGGGCGTTTACTTGGCCGGCTCTATGCGATTCGCTTTCCTGATATCTATATTTTTCGCCTGGGGAACCTGTTTGCCCTGGCCTTCATCCCGCTGGCACTCATGCTCTACTTTTCCCGCATCCTCCCTTTTATCGGCCGGCGGTACACGCTCACCAATCGACGCATGGTTGTTCAAACCGGCATGACCGGGGCCACGATTGACGGGGCCACCTCGATTCCCCTGGATTCCTTCGATGACATCCGGGTAATCCAGCGTCAGGGGGATGCCTGGTATGATGCTGGCGACCTCGAGTTTTACCAGGGAGACACCAAGGTTGGGCAGTTGGTCGGAGTCTCCAGGCCCGACAGCTTCCGGGCGACCTGCCTGAAAGCACACAGTGGTTTTGTCGGTGTTCAAGCCGCACTGGAGTAACTCAACTCCCCCCCCCTCTTTCCCTACTGGAATCCTGTCCGCCAGACCAGTAACCTAATGGGTAATATCGTTTTACCCTCCGGTGCTCCAACTATTGCGAGGATCATAAAAATGACCCGCCTGACCATCCCCACGCTGCTTTGCACATTCTTTCTCGGCATCCTGTCGGTTCATGCCCAGGAAGAGAACAAGGGTATCTTTGCTGACAAGAACCTGGAGAAGGCAGTTCGCAAGTATGTTTTCGAGAAACGAAACAACGAGGAACCTCTGACCGTGGCCGACGTGGAGAACATCTCCACGATCGTCGCCAAGGAGGGGGAAATCAGCAACCTTGCCGGACTGGAAAACTGCCGTAGCCTGGCCTTGCTGGACCTGGAGGGAAATGCCATTACCGACCTGGGGCCAATCAAGGAGCTGAAGAATATCCAGTCTCTCAACGTGGCAGGCAACAAGGTCAGCGACCTGGCACCGGTGGCAGGACTCACCGCCCTGCAGTACCTGCACGTGGCAGGCAACGAGGTGAGTGACCTGACACCACTGAGCGGCCTGGTAAACCTGCGTTCGCTATATCTTTCCAACAACAAGGTTGTGGATACGAAGCCGATCGCTGAACTGGGAAAACTCTGGTCGCTTTACCTGGATGGAAACCAGTTGGCCGAGGTCACTAATCTTCAGAAACTGACCAACCTCTCCTCGCTTGACCTCCGCAAGAACGCGGTCGCTGACCTCTCCCCGCTCTCGGGCATGACCGAACTGCGGTACCTGCTGCTTAACGAGAACAAGGTCGAGGACCTGGGAGTCCTGGTGGAGATGGCCAAGGGGGATGCGGAAGGCCAGAAGCGATTTGCTCCCTTCTGGAATATCTACGTGGCAGATAACCCACTCTCGGGCAAGACCCGTGGCCAGATCCGCGACCTGCAGAAACTTGGCGGACGCGTGCATACCGAGTAACCTGTTCGCGGCCATTCATTCGGGCCAACTGCTCAGAGGAATGTGAATGGAAACGGGAATTATTCCTGTTACCATGCGTGGCCTGGTGCGGTAGGGACCTGGAGTGACCGGCGACGGGATAACCGACCTGGTTCCAGTCGGCAATGGTTCTTTGACAGGCATGCACCGGAGGACCTGGCAGATGAATGATCTCCTTTCACGAGCGTTGTTACAGAATCCGGTTCCATGGGCAGGAGGGGACAACACTGCTGCAAAGCTTGACCGGCTCGCCCCCTCGATTCGGCCGTCTGAAAAGCCGCGGGGAGACCAGCGGTGGCGATCCCTGCTGTTCCTCCACTGGCCACTCCCCCCCGAGCAGCTCCGGCCTCTGGTTCCCGCTGAACTCTCCCTGGATCTTCACGACGAGATGGCCTATCTCGGTATTGTGCTGTTTGCCATGGAAGGGGTTCGGCACCGCTGGTGGCCAGAGCCACTTTCCATGCAATTCCTGGAAGTGAATGTTCGCACCTACGTTCATCACGGGGAGACACCTGGCATCTACTTCCTTTCCCTGGATGCCAATTCTCGACTGGCAACCTGGGGGGCACGCACCTTCTGGAGCCTGCCGTACCATCACGCACGGATGTACATGTCCGCCGGCGAGGAGGAAACGACCTATTCGATTCAGCGCAGTCGGTCAGGTCCGCATCTGCGGGCACGCTACCGGGTGGGGGAGATGCTGGGAGCCTCCGAACCGGGAACGCTGGAACATTTCCTGCTGGAACGTTACTGGCTGTTTACCCCGCACCGGGGGCAGCTCTGCAAGGCCCAGGTCCACCACCGGCCCTACGTGGCAGAGCAGGCCACGTTACTGGAGTATGAAGGTCAGCTGGGAGCCGCCGCGGGCCTGCCCCAGCTCGGCGGGGATCCCCCGCTTGTCCACTTTGTCCAGGGAGTGGACACCGAGGTTTTTCGCCTGCAGACCGCCTGAATCAGGCTACTTGCTTCCCACACAGACCAGCCGGCCATCCATCAGGGCGATCGTCACACGTCCGGCCCTGTCGACCGAGAGTCCCCAGGGCCGAGGTTCCCCCGGAAGCGGTACTGACCAGACCGTTGTTCCATCCTCGATATTGAGTGAAGCGAGGCGGAAGGCTGGCTGTACTTCTGCGTCCTCATCAGCCCCCTCCTGCTCAACCGCCACGGCTCCCACGACCAGGACCCGCCTGGCGGCGATCGCCAGGGCCATGGTGGAGAGAAAATCCTTGTTCTCCCACAACCCCACCGGTTTGCCGGTCTCGCTGTCCGTTGTAATCCGCAGCACCTGTTCCGCCCGGGCCCGCACCACCAGGTCGCCATGCACGGCCTGGGCAAACCGGTCCTTGGCATGGTAGCGGCCTACCTGGTACTGATCCGGGCCATACAGTAGCCGATCAAAGGCAAAGACCTCTCCATTGACGAGGAAAAGCTCGCGACCTCGCGGCGTTTTTGTCCAGATCTCCTCGAGTGTGTTCAGGCAGGCCCCGTTTGCCAGATCATAGATTGCCGGGGAAACAACGTTTCCACCGGCGAGGTAAAGGCGGTCCTCGTTCAAGAGCAGGTGACCCTGCACGCTAACTCCCGCACCATCCTCGCTTTCACCAATCCGTCCGGAGCTGTTGTTTTGCCAGACGATCTGGCCATCTTCAGCATCCAGGGCAAAGACATGCGTGCCGTCATAGCTGGCAATTCCCGCGGCTGCATAGACCACCCCATCCTCCACCAGTACACCGCTTCCCACCGGCCAGGTCGACGTGAGTCGACCATGCACCGGGATCTTGCGATCTACCGGGGCAGCCCGGAACCGCCAGAGTTGCTTTCCCGTGGCTGCTTCAAAGCAATAAACCCAACCATCGCTTGACCCCACGAGCAGTCGCCCCTCGGCAATGGCGGGCGGATAATTCACCGCGGCACCGGTGAAAGCAGTCCAGAGACTCTGGCCAGTAGCCATCTCGATCGCCTCCACTGAGCCATTGGTCCCCGAAAAGAATCCAAGGCCTCCCGCTGTCACCAGTTGCGTGGGCCGATTCCCCTTGCCCTCGACGGTCCAGAGCGACTCGACTTCATCTCCAACCTCAACGGCAGTTCCCGAGTGTCGCTGGTTTCCCTGCCGGTAAGTGGGCCAGTCCTTTTCATCAACCAGCACTGCCTTGCGAGGTTTCGCCGGACTGCCGGTCATTTCCAGCCGCTCGGCCTGGACCGCGGGCGCCTCAACAATCAGGTCCCCACGGGAGGCAAGACTGATAATTCCCACCAGCGAGAGGTTACAGTCACACATCCAGGGTCCCCAGTAGAGTTGGCCATGTGCCACCACCACGCCATCCTGGCAGGCGGGGCGCATCAGGCCGATTCGTGAGGGGATAACTTGCTCGTCTTCCAGTCGCACACGCTGGGTTCCTGTATGCCGGTAGCCACGGGTAAAAATACTATCCACCGTGGCGGTTGCCCGGGTACAGTTGCCCCGGAAACACTGCAGGTCGGCCAGGATCTTTCCACTGGTACGATCAAACTTCTTGCTCGTCTCCGTTCGCCCCATCGCGTAAACGCCATCGTCACGGAGGATCAACTGGTAGTTCCCATGGGGGTGTTTCCAGAGCAGGTCACCGGTAGATGCGGAGACCGCCACCAGGTTCGCCCGCTGGGGACCAGCAAAGTAAACCACATCATCATCTGCTTTCATGAAGCTACTACTGGAAAACCCCTTTCGTGGTGTCTGGGCCTTGTCATTTTCTCCAATTGCCTCAAGGATCTCCGAATCGATCCGTTGCCATAGTTCCTTCCCCGTGGCACTGTCCAGGCTGCCAAGGAAGTTCTGCTCGCTGTAATAGAAGAGGCGGCCATTGCGAAGCACGGTGGCCCGGCTGTCGAGCGGTTCGTCCTTCCTCAGCGACCATTTCAAGTCGCCGCTCTCCAGGTCGATCGCTGCCAGCGTGCGGCCAAATCCCCAGGGATACTGTTTCTGGGCATAACCTTCTCCCAGTCCACTCCAGGGCCATCCCGCGCCGGTCCGTTCTCCCTTGATCACGACCGCCTCCTGTTCTTCCTCTCCGAGCATCGCGTAGAGCACACCATCCTGGATCGCCATCCATTTCCAGGTCTGGTCCGGAGTGGTCCCTTCCGGCAACGCCACTTTCCCTTTTGTTTCACCTGTCACCGCATCAATCACCAGGCAGCTTTCCTTAAAAGCGAGGTAAAGTTCCCTGTCACTGGCCACCATCAGGTTGCGATGCACCATGAACCCAGGTTCCAGTTGCCGTCTCCAGAGTTCCGTTCCGTTGTAGCCGTGAATACAGACGAGCGTGTTGACCAGGGGCCATTCCCGCTCCTTGATGGCAATATGTCCAAAGACCTTGAACAACCGGCCCCCGGCTGCCACGGTTACCTCGGGCATCGGTCCATAAAAAGGGGTCGCGAGGAACTGGGTGATATAGGGAGCCCGCGCCAGCTGGTCGGTGGAGCGTGGATTATTATCAGGACCATGGTAGGGATGCGACCAGATGTCCGTTCCCTCAGGGACCGGTTTTTTCCAGCGGCTGCCGGCAACCAGGGAGACACCACCAGGACAGAGTACTCGCTGCACCTCGCTGGTGCCTTTCCCTGTGAGCTTTCCCGAGGGCAGGAAGACCAGGTCGGCAATGTTACTTGCCAGGTGGATCGACTCGGCATTCCCCGCTTCGATCGTCACGCGAGTCCCCAGCAGGCCCTCTTCTCGTGCATGCCTGCGGCTTGCCTCCAGTTGCTCATCGCTTCCCAGTTGAACATGGACAAGCAGTTCGCTTTGCGCTGCCAGCCGTGCCGGAAAGGAGACATCCCCATCTGGTAAACCGAGGACCACTGCCAGTCCCTTTTTCGTCCCCGCCTGCTTGAGCAGAACGTCAACTGCGTCGTCTCCGGAAAGCACCCGGCTGCTCATGCCAGCCACAAGGAAAACTAGTCCAAGCACGAGGAGCCCTCGAGCCGGTTTGAATTGCATTGCCATCGAGAAGAACTCCATGAGGTAAATAGCCAGCGATCAACGCAGGTGGACAGACGCCTGCCAACTTACCGCAGTCCGGCGGGGAAATCCAAAAAAAGAGGTCATTTCGTGACCAGCTCGATCACACCAGTGAAATCTTCCGGCGGCTCACTGTTACGATCCGTAATATACTTGAGCAGGAAGCGGGCAACCGGATCCAGCTCTGACAGTGAAGAGAGCTCTCCGGCCAGATGCTCCCAGTTACCCTGCTCAAAGTCAGCCAGCAGGGAGATGTACATCCCCAGGGCATCGAGAGGAATTTCATCCAGCCGGACCAGCTGGCTGATTTCGGAGTCCATTTTCATACCATACGGCAAAACCCGCCCAACTCGCCGCAGGCAATACTCGGCATCCCCCAACTGGCTGATGGGAATCTCCACACCACTCTTTGTCTTCACCTGGCGGACGGCCATCGATCGAAGTCGATTATCGGTCTCTGGATCGACCAGGATGGCAACCCCGAAAGCCCGTGTCATCGCTTCCAGGCGAGCTGCCAGGTTCACGACCGGACCGAAAACGGTCACCTTGACCTGGTCGGAAGATCCTATCTTACCGGCAACCGCTTTTCCCGAGGCAATCCCGATGCCGGTCTGGAATCCTCCCAGTAACAACTCCTCGTCATTCCCATCGACAAAATCGGAAAGGATTTCGTTGGCCGCTGCACAGGCTCTCTCAACGCGATCGTCCTGCCTCAGGGGCCACCCCCAGAAACCCATCACCGCGTCCCCATGGAAATCACCCACGACACCACCGTGGTTGAGCAATTGCCGGGTCATAATTCCCAACGCAGCGCTAGTTCTCTCGAGCAATTGTGTCAGGTCATCCGATGACTGTTCACTTTCCAGGGAAAACCCGCGGAGGTCACAGAACATCACCGAAACATCCGTTTCCCGAGGCGAGAGAACCTCGTCGGGATTTCTTTTCCTCAGCGCATCAAGGACCACTGTCGGGAAGAACTGGCGGAAGTGGGTGTGCGTCTGCTCCAGGGACTTCAGCTGACGCAGGCTCCCAAGCGTGGATGCGGCCAGTTTTGCAAATTTCATGTCATCCTGGAGCGACCGGGTCTGATCGTCATTCCGGACGGAGGAATCTTCCGAGGCAAATTCGCCTGCCACGTAAATCGCCCAGCCAGGACAGGAAGGAGAATCAACCGGCACACAGAAAGCCCAGTCGACCCCCTCCATTTCCGTGAAAACCACCTGTGGATTTAAATGGGACTGGCTCCAGATATGGAGAATGCTGTGATTGTCTTTCACCGCTGCCTGGATTAACCGCTGGCTGGGAGCGAACAGGGAGGGTTGGTTACCACGGTAATCCCAGTGCAGGACTGCTACTGAAGTACCTGTAAAATCCTCCCCTGGAGAGTCGCTGGCGACCAGGGCTGCCCCACTGGCTCGTGGAATACCAGCCAGCAACAGGTTAACCAGCCGCATGAATAACTCCGTGTCATTATCGGCCCGGGAAATGATCTCCGGAAGTTGTCCGAGGATGTCGATCCGCTGCTGGGGATCCCCAAAAGGAAGTTCCTGCAGGTCCCCGGCCGAGAAAATCCGTTCCACGGCGGGTTCGACATCCTGGAGTGTGGCTTCCAGGTGGCTGTCAGCAACAGCAAATCTCGTCTCGCCAATAACAAAATGCTCTCCCAGCTCGATCTCGAATCGATCTTCTTCGACACCCTGGTAGAAGATCGGGTTGGACGCCCCAGGGATGATCTCTACCAGCAGGCGACCTTCTTTCCATTGCAAGGTTGCGTGCTGACGAGAAATCCGAGTGTCCCAGTTCACACCCCAGGCCTGGTCTCCTCGGCCCAGTTCAATGGACTGGTCGGCCGGGAGCGGGCGGCGCCAGCGTTTCCGGTAGTCAGCACCCTGGGCGATCAGGTCAGGCATGGTCTTGCACGGTTGATAAATCAGGAGAAAGATGGCTGTCAACGATTTTACGAGGCAGCCATGCCACATGAAAGCTACCGTCGAGGGGAACCGCTCGCCCACAGCATGTGGAGGCTGATAAAATGAGAGACCCCAGACCTGTTATGATTATCAGGACATCCACTGAAACCGGTTTTTTGATTCGCTCCAATGAACCATCCTCGCCTTCTTATTTTTTGCTGGCTGCTCGTCGGGCATGTGGGAGTTCTCTCGGCGCAGGACAGGTTACCCTCACCGTTTGCCGGGAAGGTCAGCTACGAGAAGGATATCGCCCCGCTCCTGTCAAAACACTGTGCCTCGTGCCATGGCGACAAGATCCAGGAAAGTGGCCTCCGAGTCGACAAGAAAGTATCGTTGCTCGAGGGAGGGGATTCGGGAGAGCCATCCCTTCAACCGGGCAAGAGTGCCGAGAGTTTCCTGATCCAGCTCGTGGCCGGTCTTGATGAGGACCTGAAGATGCCACCGGAGGGACCGGGACTCTCCAAGCATGAAATAGCAGTCCTCCGCACCTGGGTAGATTCCGGCATGGAATGGCCGGGGCCGTCAGGCGCCGTGAAACGAACAACCAGTCACTGGTCATTTCAACCAATCGTGCGTCCGCCCATTCCGCGAACTCATTCGAACTGGGTTCGGAATGACATTGATCGATTTATCCTGAATCGTTTACGGGAAAAAGGACTTCATCCCTCGCGTGCCGCCACGCCTGGAGAGTTGTTACGCCGCGCACGTTTGCTCAACCATGGATTGCCCCCGACCAGAGCACAGATGGAAAAGTACTCTTCTGCCAGGAGCTATGAAGCTCTGGTGGAGGAGATCCTGGCCAGCCCTCATTTGGGGGAACGCTGGGCTGGCCATTGGCTGGACCTGGTTCGTTTCGGAGAAACAAGTGGCTATGAAGTCAATCGTGAACGCCCCAATGCTTATTACTACCGGGACTACGTCATCCAGGCGTTCAACGATGACAAACCGTATGACCAGTTTGTCATGGAACAGATTGCCGGTGACGCGCTTGGAGATGGAACGGGTACCGGCTTTCTTGTCGCGGGTCCGAAGGACCTCGTAAAAAGCCAGGATGACAACCTGACAAAAATGCAACGGCAGGATGAACTGGCCGACTACATCAACGCAACCGGCACGACCTTCCTGGGCCTGACACTCGGATGTGCCCGCTGTCACAACCACAAGTTTGATCCCATTACCCAAAAGGACTTTTACGCCCTGCAGGCAGTTTTTGCTGGCGTACAGCATGGTGAACGAGCCCTGCCAGCTGCACCCGGGCAGCAGGAAAGAGCGACATTCCTTGCGGCCCGGATCAAAACCCTGGAAACGGACTTGATGAAATACCTTGACGTCGCCTCCGAACCACTGGTGACCATTGATGAAGTCCAAAGAGGGGGGCCCGGGAAACGTGGATTTGAGGAACTGGTTCCAATCCGGGGGCGCGGTCAAAATCCTGCCGGTACGCAACGTGGTCACAAGGATGACCCGGGAGACTCGATCCGGGCTCCAAATCTAAGCGGCGGCAGTTACTCGTGGTGGGACAACAAGCCAGGGGTTGACCTTGGCCGTTACCACCTGGTGGCCAGGGGCAGATACCGGATCTGGCTTTCCTGGGGAAGCGGACCGCTAAGCCATGTCGAGGATGCCCACTACCTGCTGGACACCGACGGTGACCTCAAGACACGAGGCGACCAGGTAGTACTGGCAACCGTTAACCAGCGAAATTTCTCCGATGGCGACGTCCCCACGGAACAACCTCCTCTCTGGAGCGGGACCTATAACGCAGGCATCCATGAAATGGATCTCCTCTCGACGATCATTCTGCGGGGAGCCAGTAAGGGGGCAGCCATTACCTCCGATCTGGTCATCCTGGAACCTGTCCCCGCTGGAGAGATTGACCTGGCGGCCGACGAGAAGCCAACGAGGCCCGCATTGCGAGAGTCCGTGACAGGGACATTTAATCGTGAGCTGTTCACTCAAGTCCAGGCACGATTTGTGCGGTTTACAACGCTCGCCACCAATCACAGCGAGCCGGGCCTTGATGAACTTTCCATCTTCGCTGGTGATGAAAATGTTGGTTTAGCATCCAGGGGCGCCAAGGCAACCGCCTCGAGCCTTTTACCCGGGCACGCGATTCACCAGGTCGAACACCTCAACGATGGTCTTTTTGGGAACAGCAATAGCTGGATCTCCAATGAACCCGGACGTGGTTGGGCACAAATCGAACTGGCAAAAGTAGAGGAGATCAATCGAGTTGAATGGGCTCGAGATAGAAACGGTCGCTTCTCTGATCGCATCTCGGTCAAGTACCAGGTGGACGTCTCCATCGATGGTGAAAACTGGACGCAGGTCTCCTCGCATCACAACCGCGTCCCCTTCCAGGTCCAGAAACAGCCCACGTATCGTTTTTCCGGACTGGAAGAACCGGAGCGAGCACGCGCCCGGAAAAAACACGCCGAATTGCTTTCCAGCAGGGAAGAACTTGAGCAACTGGGGACGCAGGCGATTGTGTATGCAGGAACTTTTTCTGCCCCTGAAGTGATTCGGCGACTTTACCGGGGTGATTTCAACACCCCTCGTGAAATCGTTGGGCCAGGTGCTGTTGAAATCCTGGGATCCCTGGGACTTGATCAAGCGACACCGGAGAAGGAACGGCGAGTGGCGCTAGCCAGGTGGATCGCTCGACGGGAAAATCCACTGACGGCCCGGGTCATTGTCAATCGACTATGGCAGTTTTATTTTGGCACTGGCATTGTCGATACTCCCAGTGACCTGGGACGAGCCGGCACCTTGCCGACGCATCCAGAACTCCTGGATTACCTTGCCTGGGAGCTAATGGACAACGACTGGCGTCTCAAGCATGTGCATCGCCTGATCCTCCATTCGGCGACATTTCGACAGTCCAGCCGCCCGCACCCGTCCTCGATTGCTGTCGATGCAGACTCACGTTTCTTGTGGCGGTTCCCCCCCCGTCGACTGGAAGCCGAGGCGATCCGTGACAGTATCCTGTTCCTCAGTGGAGCACTGGATACACGCATGGGAGGCGCTGGATTTCCTGGTTTCGAGGTGCAAGCTGAAAACGTTCGCCATTATTTCCCCTTGAAGGAATTCGGCCCCCAGCATTGGCGGCGGATGATCTACATGACCAAGGTGAGACAGGAAAAGGACGCGGTCTTCGGAGTCTTCGATTGCCCCGATGCCAGCCAGGTCGTTGATAAACGCAGTCGTTCCACGACCCCCCTGCAGGCGCTAAACCTTTTCAACAGCACATTCGTTTTGCAGCAATGTGCCATCCTCTCCACGCGCATGAAAACGGAACATCCCGGGTCCGTGAAAGATCAGGTTCGATTCGCAATCACGATGGCATTCGGGCGGCACCCGAAAGCAGACGAGATCCAGGAAGCAGTCGCATTTGTTAACGAAAACGGGCTCGAGCAATTCTGCCGGGCCATTATGAATTCGAACGAATTCGTCTTTGTTCATTAACCGGTAGCATGACAAGATGAAAACATGAGCATGATTGACCCACATAGCTTGTCCGGACGACACCTGCTTAGCCGACGGGCTTCACTCGGCAACATGATGTATGGCCTGAGCAGTATCGCGATGGCTGGCCTGCTCCAACAACACGGCCTGTTGGCCGAGGAGCCGTTGGAGGAAAAAACACCGATTCACCCTGTCATTGATCCATCAAACCCGAATGCACAGCGCGATCCACACTTTCCTTCTCCAGCAAAAAAAGTGTTGATGATTTTCTGTTCCGGTGCCTGTAGTCACCTGGATACATTTGATTACAAGCCGGAGCTCATCAAGCGCCATGGCCAACCCATGCCCGGTGGGGATGACCTCGTCACGTTCCAGGGCAAGCAGGGAAATCTGACCCGGAGTCCCTGGGAATTCACCCCGCGAGGCGAATCCGGAAAGATGATCTCCACGCTGGTGGATCATATTGGTGAGCATGCTGACGAGATGGCGTTTATTCACTCCCTTACCAGCAAAACGAACACGCATGGGCCTGGTGAGAATTTCATGTCTACCGGTTTTACCCTGGATGGTTTTCCCAGCATCGGCGCATGGATGACTTATGCACTCGGGAGTGAGGTCGATGACTTGCCAGCATTTGTCGCGATCTCTGACCCCCGTGGAACTCCCCAGTCAAGCGTCAATAACTGGGGCCCGGGTTTCCTGCCAGCAGCTTTCCAGGGGACGGATTTCAACGCCTCCAAGCCGATTGAAAACCTTGTCCCACCGTCAACGATTAGTCGGAAACAGGATCAGGCAACACGCAATTTCCTGAGACGTTTGAATGAACGCCACCTGAGGCGTTTCCCCGGGGATGCACAATTGGCAGCCCGCATTTCCAGTTATGAGCTGGCGGCACGGATGCAGTTGTCGGTACCTGAAGTGAGTGATTTAACTTCCGAACCCGATCACATCCTGAAAATGTATGGGGCGGACGATACCCAGAACACTCTGAAAGCTTCCTTTGGTCGCAACTGTATTCTCGCTCGACGTTTACTTGAGAAGGGGGTGCGGTTTGTACAGCTCTTCAATGGTTCCTACCAGACGGGGGGAGAAGGGACGAGCAACTGGGACGGGCACAAGCAATTATATAACCAGTACAGTGTCCACGGCCCAATCCTGGACCAACCAGTTGCCGGATTGCTCTCCGATCTGAAACAGCGAGGGATGCTCGAAGATACGCTCGTCGTCTGGACGACAGAATTCGGAAGAATGCCGACGTTCCAGGCGGGAGCAAGCGGCCGCGACCACAATCCCGCCGGATTCACAGCCTGGATGATGGGGGCAGGAGTAAAAGCTCCGTTCCAGTACGGTGCAACCGATGAATTCGGTCACAAGGCGGTCGAGAATGTTTCCACGGTGTACGATTTCCATGCCACGATCCTGCATCTGCTGGGACTTGACCACGAACGGCTCAGTTTCTACCACAACGGCATCCAGCGTCGGCTTACCGACGTGCATGGAAGCGTGATCAGGGAGATCCTCGCCTGAGGCTCCGCTACCGCTTGAATGCCAGCCAGCCCATGCCCAGCACGACCAGGGCCAGGATCACCAGCGCGATGCCTCCTTCCAGCCGCAGGTTCTGACCCAGCTGGACAACCGGTGCCGAAGCATCGGCATAGTTTTCCTGGACCAGCACGATCAGGTTGGAAGAAGGCTCAGCCAGGTTGTCACTTGCAGCGGGTAACTTGACCAGCTGGGTAGAAGCGATCCAGATTTGCTCTCGCTGGTGTTGAGTATCCAGTTGATCGTAGACCGGGTCACGATAGAGGGTGGCCTGGTTCTTTTGCAGGCGGTCCAGGTCCTGGGGAACCACCCGGAACGTCTCCTCTGCATCCAGCTGATCCAGTTTTCGCAAGTCCGGATGCTGCAGGACCACCCCATCGCGAAGGTCCAGGAAGATGGCCTTCTGGTTTCCAAGGTTCTCGCTCCGCAGGGTGGAGAAATCCCCCAGGTTGACCGTGATCGCCATCACGCCAATTGTCTGCTGCTGCCCGTTGACCATCGCCCGTACCGGCGTGGAAATCGCCACCTTCCACTTTCTCGTCGAGGTACTCTTGAAAGCGGCCGAGAGGTGGGTACTGGTGATCGGGCTGACCCCTTCCAGCACCAGGTTCCGCTCCAGGTCGACCGGCTTGCCGTGGAAGTAGTTGCGCCAGCAGTAGTTGTTCCCCTCCGACTGGGACGCCTGCTCCGAGTCGGCATAGGCAACCGCCAGCATGGTCCCGCTGGCATCGACAACAAACATGCTGGCCAGGTTGGGTCGCCTCAGGGGTTCCCGAGCGAGTTCATTAATATATTTACGCAAGCGTCGATTGAGGTGCTCCAGCAGTTCCAGACGGACTGCATCCTCGATAAACCGTTTCCGTTCCGCCGGTCTTTCTTCGTCGGCACGTACCCGACCCTGTAACTGCTTGAGGTCATCCAGCTCGAGCACCTTTTCAAGCGTCAGCAGTAATTCGCCATCTGCCGATTCCTGCTGGACGATCTCGTAATACTGTTCGATCTCGTCTTCAACGGAACGCGCCACGTGGCGTGCAACCCAGGAGTTATTCTCGTAGGCCCGGTCACGGACAGCGATCTCAGCATCTTCCACCGCACGCGCATACCAGCGGCCGCTGAGAAAGACCATCACCAGCAGAAGGACCAGTGGAACGCCAATGCCCAGCAACATCAAGGGTCGGCGAGCCCGTGTCCGTTCTCGAGCACGCAGTGCCGAAAGAACCTGCTGGGGATTGGCAAATCGTTCATCGGGATCAACGGCCAGGCAGCGGTCCAGAATATCCAGAAGCGCCCTGTCCAGTCCCTGCTGTTGCAACTGTCGCGAGGGAGGGCCCTGCTGCTCGATAAAAGCCCGGTAGCACTCCAGTCGCTCTGCCAGGTTCCCTGCCTGCTCGATCTGGTCAACGGTACCGGGGTCACGCCGTGGGGCGATCCCGGTGAGCATGGTATGCAGCAAGGCACCGAGGGCATAAACGTCCCAGCGAGCATCCGGGGCCGCCTCCAGGTCTGCCTGTTCCGGGGCCATGTAGAACAGGGTCCCGAGTGCTGGTGTCTGTTCATGCGAAAGTCGTGACTGGCCAAAATCGGCCAACCGGGGCTTATTGTCCATGTCCAGAAGCACGTTGGCCGGCTTCAAGTCACAATGAAAGACGCCCTTGGAATGGGCATGGACCAGCCCGATTGCCAGGTCGGTTGCCATCCCGACTGCCTCCTCGACCGTCATCGGGCCCTGCCGATCGAGAGAGTCTTCCAGCGATCCCTGTTCCAGGTACTCCATCACGTAGTAAGGAGGGTCTGCATTCCAGCCAACATCCAGAAGCTGGACCACGTAACGGTCACTGGACATGAAGACGAGCTTCTCCACTTCCTGTGAGAGCAAGGACCAGTCGACACCGCTGCGATGGAAGAAGAACTTGACCGCCACCTGCCTCCCGGTCGTTTCATCCACTCCGACCCAAACCTGCCCGTAAGCGCCTGACCCGAGAACCCTGTGCAGGCGGTAGCCTGGAACGGTGGTGGGCGGCTGGTCCTGGTCAAGGCTGAGCTGGCGAGCTCGAACCTGCTCCGCGTCGGTCTGTTTTTCCGTCGGTTCAAAGCCCATGAATGAACCCTGCCGGTATTTCTCGAGGGAATGGCGGTTTATAGTGACCGTGTTACCGATCGCCTTGCATCGAATGCGATTCATTATAGGGCAAGCGAGGCCACAACATCTTCCAGGGAGAACCGCCATGACCGCCAGGTTCCTACAGCTTGTCATCCTGCTCTGCATGTTCCCTCCTGGAGCAGCGGCCCAGCAGGACGCGGGGGTGCTTGATGGCCGCGCCGGGAGGAACCTGGCGCTGGGGAATTTCAGGCCCCGTGCGATGTTAAAGGTATCCCAGCATGAGCAAGGGCGTGCGCGGTTCCCGGTGGTCGATGTACACACCCACTTTCGCTACCGTTTGCACCATTCCCCCGAGCAGTTGGACGAGTTTGTCCGCTTGATGGACCGTCACCAGATCGCGGTCTGCGTGAGCCTGGACGGCAAGCTTGGAGAACTACTCGATGAACACTGCGATTACCTCTGGTCACGTTACCGGGACCGTTTCGTGGTCTTTGCCAATGTCGACTGGATGGGCGCCGGAGAAGAGGATGATCCAGCAAGCTGGGACTGCCAGCGGCCGGATTTTCCCCGCCGCGTCGCCCGCCAGCTGGCCGAGGCACGGGATCGGGGGGTGAGCGGACTGAAGCTCTTCAAACAGTTTGGACTCGGCTACCGCAACCCGGATGGTTCGCTGATTGCCATTGACGATCCACGCTGGAACCCGATCTGGGAGGCCTGTGGCAGACTTGGCCTGCCGGTGATCATTCACACGGCTGACCCGGCAGCTTTTTTCCTCCCCATTGACGAGACCAATGAGCGTTGGGAGGAACTCCATCGGCACCCCGAGTGGAGTTTTCCGGCAGACAGGTTCCCATCACGCGAATCACTTCTTGAGGCTCGCAACCGGGTCATCGCCCGACACCCGGGAACCACTTTCATTGGTGCGCATGTTGCCAACAATCCTGAAGACCTGGCCACCGTAGGCCGCTGGCTGGACCAGTACCCGAACCTTTACGTGGAACCGGCATCCCGTATCGGTGAACTGGGACGACAGCCCTACACGGCCCGGCGTTTCTTCATGAAGTATGCAGACCGCATCCTGTTCGGGACCGATGGCCCCTGGCCTGAAACCCGGATCCGTCTCTACTGGCGCTTCCTGGAGACGTACGATGAGTACTTTCCTTACTCCGAAAAGGCGTTTCCACCCCAGGGAATGTGGCATATCTACGGCATTGGCCTTCCCGATCGAGTGCTCAAAAAGATCTACTACCAGAATGCCATTCGTGTGATTCCCGGGGTTCGCAGCCGCCTGCTGGAATTTACCAGGTAGCTGGATAATTACTGCCGCCAGATCGAAGAAGGCGGGGCCTGATGGAATCCGACATTGACCCTCCCTTGGGTTTCACTAAAATGTTGCGATTCAACAGTTTAATGACATTACAGTTACCGCTGCGCATCAGCTGCGAATGGTGACTGCATCTCCAATCACACCCGACCTTCCCCGGCGGGTAGGCAGGCATCCATGGCCAGCTCGGATAAAGACTCACCCACACCGGAAGATCAGGGTGTGCATACAGCGGCACGACGCGAGAAACTCGAGAAAATCCGCCAGCTGGGTATCGACCCCTGGGGCGGGAGATTCGATGATCGCATGTTGATTCGCGAGTTGCGTGCCCAGGCCGACCAGGTCCGCTACCAGCTGGAAAACGGAGACCAGCTTGAGCTCCCTGAACTGGACGAGGATCCGGAAAAGAGAATCAACCTGCGCCAGTGGCGCAGTGACCAGGGTCCAGGCGAGGAGATCGGGCCACGTGTCAGGGCAGCTGGGCGAATCCTGCTGCAACGTGACAAGGGGAAACTCCGCTTCGTCGACATCGAGGACTGGAGCGGTCGGATCCAGCTGTTTATTGGCCAGCGACAGGTCGGAGACGAGGCATTTGAACTGGCTGGCCTGTTTGACCTGGGTGACATCATTGGCGTGGAAGGGCGACTCGGTCGGACCAACACGGGCGAGCTGACTATTTTTGCCGAGCAGTTGTTCTTCCTCACCAAGTCTCTCGAACCCCCACCGGCCAAGCACCAGGGGCTGGTCGATCCGGATCTGCGGCAGCGGATGCGATATGTCGACCTGGCATACAACCCGGGCGTTCGCGAACGCTTCATGGACCGTACCCGGATTATCCAGTCAGCTCGCAACACGCTGGCCGAACGTGGATTTGCCGAGATCGAGGGACCGACGCTTCATGCGATCGCGGGCGGGGCGGCAGCCAAGCCGTTCATCACTCACCACAACACGCTCGACATGGAGCTCTACATGCGGATCGCGCTGGAGCTGCACCTGAAGCGATTGCTGGTAGGAGGCATGGAACGGGTCTACGAGATGGGGCGAGTCTACCGCAACGAGGGCATCAGCCCCCGGCACAACCCGGAATTCACGATGCTCGAAGCGTACCAGGCTTTTGGCAATTACGAGTCGATGATGGATCTTACCGAGGGAGTGATCGTGGATGCCATCGCGGCCATCGGTGGCCAAGCGAAGATGCCCTGGGGCGAGGGGGAGATTGATTTCAGTACCCCCTTTGAGCGTGCCAGTTACCACGAGCTTTTCCAGCAACATACCGGCGTGGACCCGCATGATCCCGGGGCCGTTTCCACGCTGGCAAAATCCCTTGGACTGGAGACAGCGGACCGGCATCCGGATGTGATCAAGAACGAGGTTTTCGAGGAGAAAGTCGAGGATCAACTCAGTGGCCCGATCTTCGTGACCGACTACCCTGCCAGCATCTGCCCGCTGACCAAGCGAAAAGCTGATAATCCCGAGATCGCAGAGCGATTCGAGTTATTCATCGAGGGCATGGAGATTGCGAATGCCTACACGGAATTGAACGACCCTGACCTGCAGGAGGAACTCTTCCGGACCCAGCTCGACGGGCTCCCGGAGGACGATTCCATGGCACGAATGGACAATGACTTCATCCGTGCCCTGCAACATGGGATGCCACCGGCCGGTGGCCTCGGAATTGGCATTGACCGCATGGTGATGCTGCTTACAAACTCATCCTCGATCCGCGACATCATCCTGTTTCCCCTGTTACGACCAGAGTCCTGAGCTGGCAAGGTTCCCTGCCAACGGAGTGGCACATGTACAAGTGGTTACTGATTTCACGTTACCTGAAAACTCGCTACATCGCGCTGGCATCGATTATCAGCGTGATGCTCGGCGTGGCCACCCTGATCGTCGTTAACAGCGTGATGGCGGGATTCGGCCAGGAGATGCACAACCGCCTGCATGGCATTCTCTCGGATGTCGTCGTCTCCAGCTATGATCTGAATGGCCTTCCCGATCCCGAAGCACACCAGCAGGAAATTCGCCGCGTCCTGGGGGATGATGTTGAAGGGATGACGGCCATCATCCAGGTACCCGCGATGCTGAATTACCAGTACGACGGCCAGTGGCACACCTTCCAGGTCAACCTGATCGGCATCGACGATGATTCCTATGCCCGGGTCTCTGATTTCTCCGACTACCTGCTGCATCCGGACAACCAGAAACGACTCAGCTTCCTTCTTCGTGAGGAAGGTTATGCGGCAGGCCGAAAGGACTTCCCCGAGTCCGGCTGGAAACGGCGGCGGGCCAGGGCAGAGTACGAGCGGGTGCTGCAAGAGGAGCAGCTGCTCGATTCTCCAATTCCCCAGGTGGCAGATCCTGCCGCCGGCGAGGAATCACTTCCCGAGATTCCGAACTTTGGAGGGGATGAGATTCCTCCTCCCCCGTTTGCGCTGGAGGGGAGCGAGAATCCAGTCGAGGCCAGCGTGGAATTTGACCCGGCCACGGAACAGCACACGGGAATCGTTCTGGGTATTTCAATCTGCAACATTCGCAGCCGGGATGTGGATGGGGAGGTCCACGATTACTTTCTCTGCGCACCGGGAGATGACGTGCAGGTCACTTTCCCCAATTCCGGGCGTCCGCCCCGGGCCGTCAGCGACAGCTTCACCGTCGTCGACCTCTACGAGAGCAAGATGAGCGAGTACGACTCCACCTTCGCCTTTGTCCCACTCAGTCGACTGCAGCAGCTGAGAGGGATGGTTGACCAGGAGAAAGGGATTACCTATGTCTCGGCAATCCAGGTCAAGCTCCGCGAGGGTGTGGATCTCAACAAGGCCCGGGACCTGCTGCAGGCTCGTTTTCCCGCCATGCAGTATGGCTACCGGATCGAAACCTGGCAGGACATGCAAGGGCCACTGCTCTCGGCCGTTCAACTGGAGACAACCATCCTTAACATCCTGCTGTTCCTGATCATTGCCGTGGCGGGCTTTGGGATTCTGGCCACCTTTTTCATGATCGTGGTGGAAAAGACTCGTGATATCGGAATCCTCAAATCACTCGGTGCCCCTAGCCGCGGCGTGATGAGTATTTTTGTGGGCTATGGACTGGCCCTGGGGATCATGGGAGCAGGCATTGGCACCGTGCTGGGACTTCTCTTCGTCAAGAATATTAATCAGGTCGCCGACGGAATTGGCTGGTTAACGGGGCGCGAGGTTTTTGATCCAACGGTCTACTACTTCCAGGAAATTCCGGTCATTATCAGTCCCCTGGCCGTCATCCTGGTCGCGACCGGATCGGTGCTGATCGCCGTTGCAGCAAGCCTGCTACCAGCCCGCAAGGCTGCCCGTCTTCACCCCGTGGAGGCCCTACGTTATGAGTAGCGTTCGCACCGACCTCAGCACTCCGACCCAGGGAAGAACTGGACCTCACCAGCACCGGATGCAGAAAGCGGACCCTGCTCGGACCGGAGTGTTACTCTCCGCCAGTGGCCTGGAGAAAACCTATCACAAGGACAAGGTCGCCATCCCGGTTCTTCGCGGTGCGGATTTCCAAGTGCACGAGGGAGAGTTCCTCTCGATCGTGGGGCAGAGTGGATCGGGAAAAAGCACACTTCTGCACCTCCTGGCCACGCTCGACCAGCCCGATGCCGGAGAGATTTACTTCGAGGGGAACCGCATCGATTGCCTGCCGACGGTCTCGCAGGATATTCTCCGCAACCGCTATTTTGGCATGATCTTCCAGTTCTATCACCTGCTGCCGGAATTCACCACGCTCGAGAATGTGCTGATGCCGACGATGATCCAACTGGGGGTTTTCAGGTACTGGATCAGCAAGTCCCGTCATCGCAAGCGGGCCATTCAGCTGCTGGAAATGGTTGGGCTTTCCCATCGCCTGAAACACCGGCCCAGGGAATTGTCCGGCGGAGAAATGCAGCGAGCCGCCATCGCACGATCGCTCATGTCCGAGCCACAGATCCTGCTTGCCGATGAGCCGACCGGGAACCTGGACGAGGCAGCGGGACAGGAAATCATGGGGATTCTGCGAACCTTGAACCAACAGCACAACCTCACTATAGTCATGGTTACCCATGATCAACTTCTCGCCCGGCAAACCGACAGGATCGTTCGGCTTGCCGAAGGACGCGTCGAGGCCAGTTGACTATTTTCTTTCCTGGTCGGCAGTAACGGGTTGAATTCCTGATGTCCCTGAAAGTTCACATCAACGGCGAACTGGTCGACAAGGAAGATGCCCGGATCAGCGTCTTCGACCATGGCCTGCTCTACGGGGATGGTGTTTTCGAGGGGATGCGGAGTTACGCGGGGAAAGTCTTCCGGCTGGAGGAACACCTCGAGAGGCTCTGGCAATCCGCTGACGCAATCCAGCTAGAAATCCCTGGAAACAAGCAGCAGATGGCAGCGGCAGTGATGGAAACGCTGGTGGCCAACGATATCCAGGATGGCTATATCCGCCTGGTGGTGACACGGGGAGTGGGAACGCTGGGCCTGGATCCCAACCGCTGTAATCAGCCGCAGGTGATAATCATCACTGATTTTATCACGCTCTACCCGGATGAATTCTACCGGGAGGGAATGGAGATCGTGACGGCCACCACGATCCGGAACCATCCGCAGGCACTGGATCCCCGGATCAAGTCACTCAATTATCTCAACAATATCCTCGCCAAGATCGAGGGACTGAAGGCAGGCTGCGTGGAGGCATTGATGCTTAACCACCTTGGCGAGGTTGCCGAGTGTACCGGTGACAACATCTTTATTGTCCGTGACCAGCACTTACTCACTCCCCCCTACGAGGCCGGGGTCCTGCACGGTATCACACGGGCCACCGTCATGGAACTTGCCCGTGAAGATGGTCTCCCGGTGAGGGAAATAACGATGTCCCTGGAGGATCTCTACGGGGCCGACGAGTGCTTCCTGACCGGCAGCGCCGCCGAGGTCGTACCGGTCATCAAGGTCGATGGAAACGTGATCGGGGAGGGCACCCCGGGTCCCGTCACCCGTCGATTGACCGACCTTTTCCACCTGGCCGTGCAGCAGGGGCCCTGAAGCGGTGCCTCAGAAAACACTTGAGCCTCTCTTTTTGAGTGCCCAGGAGGGAATTCTCAGCTCCCGCTCTTCGCTCCTGATAACCGTTAAACACGTCGTTTTCCAACCAGAAGAAC
>JAPYUD010000418.1:0-3740 GCA_029936215.1 Pirellulaceae bacterium
TGCCGGGGCTGTCTCGGCATGGAGTTACTACAACCAACCGTTTCTGTTTGGATTACCGGTAGCGGACATCCTGACAGGACTGGGGATTGGAGCAGGGGTTGGTGTCGTTACAAGCGTGGTGGCGATGGGGCTGAATTGGAGAAGCACTTCGGTCACCAGAAAACTAGAAAACACATCGAAAGCAACGGCGATTGCGGCAACCCTGGGAGCAATGGCTGCAATCAGTCCGTGGTTGTCGATTCCCGCAGGACTATCCTGGACGGCTGGTAATCTGGCTTTCCAGTTAGCACGGCGTGATGGGGGAAACATGAAACATCACCGGTTGTCTTCGAGTTGGTCACTTCGCCAACATTACGCGGAAGTCGTTGAGCTTTGTGGAGCGAAGAAGGCCTTTCAACTCTTGAACGAGCTGCATTTTTCAGACCGATTGGAAGACTATGAACGATTTATTGGACAGAGTCTTGATGGCAGCTTTGATGATTTCATAGCCAAGGCAGGCAGCAATTTACAGATGCCAGTTATCAGTGACAGTACGAGAACGTTTTTTAAATGACGAAAGGAATTGATTGATGAATAAAGATAAATTAGCGCACGAGATTAAGACGCAGGTTGATTTGCTTTATGACGACGCGACTGCCGAGACAAACAGCTTGAGTTATCAAGATGTTTGCAAGATTACCGATTATGTAGAAAGTCGGTTTATTAAGGCGATTGATGAAGTACCAGATGTCGTTGCCGGAGCGCTTAATGTTGCCCGCAGTTACCTGAATCCGAGCAAGATTGAGGCAATCAAGCAACTCAAGAAAGGCCTTGGGTTACTGCTAACGACGACAGGTGGCCTTGCTGTTTTATGGGGCATCATGGTGTCACTTGGAGTTGGGGCGAGCATGTGGGCATCGATCGCGACATTCTTCGCGGGAACTGGAATCCCCGTCCTTGGGCCGATTGCAATTGCTGCCGGGATTGCTGCTATCGCAGCTGGTCTTTACGTGGCAATTAAAGCTACCTCGCCAGAATCACTTTCTGCGAGTGCTCATGATGCGATTGTTAAGTCTGTCAATACTTGGGCCAAGCCGAATGAGGCCAACGCAGCCAGCGAAGACGCTATCACAGCACTGCAGGCAGGTAGTAATATTTGAAAACGCTGTTGTCAGGCTGCAACACTGTGCGTGGTGGGGTAGCGTCCTCCCTGGCCGCACGACTGTCTACTGCTAGCGGGTGTTGTGAGGTGTGATTCCTAAAACGAAAGGTGAGTGCCCAATGAACAACATCGAACAGGCAAGAATTGAATTTGAGAAAGGTAATGCATGCGTCGAATGTGAAGACTGGGAGGCGGCGATTGCCTGTTATTCCCTTGCGATCGATTTGGACTCAACCGATGCAGATTTGTACAACAATCGGGGCAGCAGTTACGGGGCACTAGGTGAATACGACAGGGCGGTTGCCGACTTCAGCCAGGCGATCCAACTCGAACCGACTCTCGCCGAGTCATATTACAACCGGGGCCAGTCATACGGAAGACAAGCTGAAATGGACAAGGCGGTTGCCGACTTCAGCCAGGCGATCCAGCTCGAACCGGAATATACAAAGGCATACTTCTACCGGGGTAACGCTTACAGTGCACTGGGCCAGCACGACAAGGAAATTGCGGATTTGTCTCGGGTGATCGAGCTTGCCCCGACCGACCCCAACGCCTACTACAATCGAGCCAACGCTTACGGTGAATTAGGTAAATGCGATCGGGCGATTGCTGATTACACGGTTGCCATCGGTCTCGACCCGGCTGATTTCGCGGCGTACAACAACCGGGCGAACATCTATGGTTTGTTGGGTGAATTCGAGAAGGCGGTTGCTGATTGCAGCAAAGTGATCCAGCTTGTCCCAACCGATACTGTAGCTTTCTACAACCGGGGCGGGTATCACTTTGAGTTCGGCAAATGCGACGAGGCAATTGCTGATTACACGGATGCGATCCAGCTCACTCCAACCTTTCCTGACGCGTACTACAACCGGGGCGTTGTTTACCAGGTGCTAGGTGACGAGGTCAAAGCCGTAGCTGACTTCGAGAAGGCCAAGGTCCTTGGTTTCGACGGACCCTAACCCCACCCCTGACCATCTTCCCACACGGCCGTCTTCACGCTCTCGGGTAGCGAGGCCCAGGCCACCGCCAGTACTCTCAGCCGCTCGTCATCGCCGGCCATCCGGTCCAGGACCGCCGAAAATATCTGGGCGGGAGATGGAGTTAGACGTTAAGGGCTTCGCCTGTGAAAGGTCAATGACCTCTAACCTCCAAGCGGCTGTAATCGACCCGTTCGTCATTCTGCTGGAATCAAATAGGTCGCTGAAGAAAGGTGCTGCGATGAAAAAGTGGATCTTCATTGGTGTCGGAATCTTCCTGCTGGTCGTCTTTGCCGTGGCCGCCGTCGTCCTGCCGAAGGTGGCCCAGCTGAAACGGGCCGCCCTCAAGGTGGCCGCCGATAATGAGGCGAGAGAAATAGTCTCGGGCTTGGAATCGGAAATGTCCGGTGAACTGCCCTCGGACATGGAAATGGAGGCGGACATGGAAATGGAGGCGGATACCCTGGACATTCCGATTGCGGCAGCAGCGACGGAGGGTCTTTCCGGAACTTACCAGAGGGAGGATGGCGGAATGGGTTTCAAGCTTGTCCTGGAAGAGTCCGGAACATTTAAAGATTACTTTGAGAACTTTCCCAGCAAGACCCTTACCGAGCAAGCGAGCGGAGACTGGAAGCTCGTCGACGAGGAGGTTCATTTGTCCTACCAGACCCCGGCTAATTATGCCAAGCGTGGTCTGATCCACATTTTTCGCGTGCAGGAGGATGGCAGCCTGTCACAAATTGCAGGGATCGCAGATGGAAAACGACATGAGCTTTCCAAGGAACAACAAGCGGAGATCCTCGACTGGATGAAGTGATAAGACGCCCGCACGGCCGAGAAAAGCAGGTACCGGATCGGTTGATTGCCGGTTCAGCGATGTTCAATGCGTGTAAGGCCGTACCAGGTTCAGCGCATCGCGGTTCAGCTCCAGGCCAAATCCCGGTGTCTCCGGGAGCGTGATATAACCCGACTCGGGGAGCGGTTCGTTGGTGAACATCGTGCCGAAGTTGGGCTCGATCCGGTCTGACTGCTCGCTCATCATCACGAACTCGGCCAGGTTGATGTAATCAAAGGCCATCGCCATGTAATAGCCGTAGACTCCGCAGCCATGCGGAACCACCGACACGGCCTGCGCCTGGGCCTGGGCGACAACGCGGGTAAACTCCGTCGGTCCCCCCATCCACATCACGTCGGGCTGCAGCAGTCCAACGCCCGCCTCGATCAGCTGCTGGAACCCGTAGCGGGTGTACTCGTGCTCGCCGGTGGCGAAGTAGGTCGTTGTCCCCATGCTCTCTAGCTTCCTGGCGAGCTTACGGTGCGCGACGTACTCGTCCGGCATCAACGGTTCTTCCATCCATTTCAGGTTGAAAGGCGCCAGCACCCGGGCCAGCTCGGCAGCGTACTGCAGGTCCAGTGCCATGTAGCAGTCAAGCATCAGCGGAAAATCAGGGCCCACCTTCTCCCGCCAGCCGCCGATAAACTCGACGTTCTTGCGGAGCCCCTCCGGCCCGGCGGCCGGGCCGTAGGGCAACGGCACTTTCGCGCCGTGGAAGCCCATCTCCCGGGCAAGATCGGGCCGGGAGCCGGTCGCGTAGACCGGTATTCGCTGCTTGGTCCTGCCC
>JAPYUD010000016.1:0-6261 GCA_029936215.1 Pirellulaceae bacterium
AGCATGATCCGGGATAACAGCAGTCTCCAGCAGGAACTGCGTGAGAGTTACCAGCAGCGGAATATCACGCTGGTCCCCTACGAGCAGGCACTCGCAGAACGCTTTGCCACCGACTGGGCGACCGTCGATATCCCGCAGCCGGAATTCACCGGCACCCGGGTGCTGAAGAACATCTCCCTTGGGGAACTTGTCCCCTTGATCGACTGGAACCCGTTCTTCATGGCCTGGGAATTACCTGGCCGGTATCCCGCCATCCTGCAGGATCCTGGCAAGGGCGAAGCTGCTCGTGATCTGCTGGAGAATGCCCGGCAGTTACTCGATACGATTCTCGCCAGTGACCAGCTCACCGCGCACGCCGTTTACGGTTTCTGGCCCGCTCTTTCCGAGGGGGATGACATCGTCGTTTACGAGGATCCCGATTGCCAGCATGTCCTCTGCCGGCTTCACACGCTTCGCCAGCAATGGCAACGGAGTGGGCAGGATTGCTATCGTTCCCTGGCAGACTACATCGCACCGGCCGATACGGGGCGAGTTGATTACATTGGGGCTTTTGCCCTGACAGCCGGGATCGGTGCCTCGCAGCTGGTGAGCAGGTTTGAGTCCCAGCATGATGATTACAACGCCATCATGGTCAAGGCACTTGCTGACCGGCTGGCCGAGGCACTCGCCGAATGGCTTCACCGAGAAGCTCGCAAGGCCTGGGGTTATGGCCAGCAGGAGACTCTAAGCAACGAGGAGTTGGTTGGTGAAAAGTACCGTGGAATTCGACCCGCCCCGGGTTACCCGGCCCAACCCGACCACTCCGAGAAAGCAACGATCTTTGAATTGCTTGATGCAGGGACGCAGGTCGGACTGAACCTGACCGAGAACTTTGCCATGCAACCGGCCGCCAGTCTTTCCGGTCTTTACTTCGCTCACCCCGATTCCCGCTACTTTGCCATCAATCGGATCGACAAGGACCAGCTGGCTGACTATGCACGACGCAAATCGATCTCGCTCGAGGATGCCCGTCACTGGCTCTCCCCGATCCTGGGTGACTGAAAAGCGATACCCTGGGCGGGTCAATTGACAGAATGACCGCGATCGCTACGATGGCCGCTGAAGGGGACCCGGACAAGGCGGTGCAACCTCTCAGTACTGTCAGACCTGGAATCAGGGAGGATCCTGGAAGCATGACCCAACTCACCGCAGCCAGACAGGGCGAGATTACTCCGGAATGCGAATTCGTCGCCGAGCGGGAAGGGATTCCCGCCGAGACAATACGGGATGAAGTGGCCGCTGGCCGGATGGTGATCCCCGCAAACACGGTCCATTTGCAGGGTTGCCTGGAACCGATGGCAATCGGTGTCGCCGCCACCTGCAAAATCAACGCCAATATCGGAAACTCCGCTGTCACAAGTGACAGCGACGGCGAACTGGAGAAGTTACACACGGCAGTCCATTTCGGCGCCGATACCGTGATGGATCTCTCGACCGGCAGCGACATCGATACGATTCGCCGCAACATCATTGAAGCCTCCCCGGTCCCGATTGGGACCGTGCCGATCTACCAGATGCTCGAGGAGCTGGGAGGGGACATCGAGGATATGCGAGCAGAGCATTTCCTCGACATGGTGGAACACCAGGCGAAGCAGGGGGTCGATTACATGACGGTTCACTGCGGGGTCCTGCGGGAACACCTGCACATGACCGTCAACCGCGTGACCGGGATTGTCAGCCGGGGTGGCTCGCTGATTGCCAAGTGGATGATGACACATGGCAAGCAAAACCCGCTCTATGAACACTTCGATGATCTCTGCGAGATCATGCGACAGTACGACGTCACCTGGAGCCTGGGGGATGGCCTGCGTCCCGGTTCCATTGCAGATGCCAGTGACGAGGCACAGTTTGCAGAACTGGAAGTACTGGGGGAACTGGTACACCGCGGTCGGGAACTGGGAACCCAGGTGATGGTCGAAGGACCCGGCCATATTCCCATGCATGAAATAGAGATGAATGTCCGCAAGCAGGTGGAGATCTGTGACGGGGCGCCGTTTTACCTGCTCGGCCCGCTGGTCACCGACATCGCACCGGGTTACGACCACATCACCAGCGGTATTGGTGCGGCACTGGCGGGCTGGTACGGGGCAGCCATGCTCTGCTACGTGACTCCCAAGGAACATCTCGGCCTGCCCAACAACGACGACGTCCGCCAGGGAGTGATTGCTTACAAGATCGCTGCCCATGCTGCCGACCTGGCACGCAATCGCCCGGGGGCCCAGGATCGGGACGATGCACTTTCCAGGGCCCGTTTTGCCTTTGACTGGAATGAGCAGTTCCGCCTTTCGCTTGACCCGGAAACGGCCCGCGCATTTCATGATGAGACCCTGCCGCAGGAGAGTTTCAAGAGTGCCCATTTCTGCAGCATGTGCGGTCCCAAGTACTGCAGCATGAAGATCAGCGAGGATATTCGGGAGATGGCAGCCCAGGGTGACCTGGTGCAGCTCAAGAAGGACGACTAAACGATGCTCGGGGCCACGCTGGATGCCACTGTATACCTGGAACGGCTGCAACAAGAAGTTGGCCGTGTTTCATCAGACGATCTCTGCCGCTGGTCGAATCTCCTCTTTTCTGCCTGGCAGGAGGGAAACTCCGTCTACATTATCGGCAACGGGGGCTCCGCCACCACCGCCAGTCACATGGCGGAAGACCTGGGCAAGAGCACGCTGCTGGAGGCCGATCTGCGTGACGAGTCGCTGCAGCGGCTAAAAGTTCTGAGCCTGACCGATAACGTGGGCTGGATCACTGCCGTTGCCAACGACCTGGATTATGACCAGATCTACGTCCAGCAACTGATGAACTATGGCACTCCCGGCGACCTGCTGATCGCCATCAGCGGTTCGGGCAACAGCGCCAATATTCTTCATGCCGTTGACTGGGCAAACCGACACCAGCTCATGACGTTCGGGCTGACCGGCTTCGATGGGGGGCTGCTGAAGCAGAGCCAGCAGGATGGTCTTCACGTGGAACTGGAGGACATGGGGATGGTCGAGAGCATCCACCTGTGCCTGTTCCACTGGGTTCTTAACGACCTGTTTGCCCGCATCAACAAGGCCGGACGTTACGGGGATGGGTGAATTGCCATGCCCTCCTACCTGGGAATCGAGATTGGTGGCACGAAGCTGCAGCTTGGTATTGGCAGCGCCGACGGCACTCCGCTCGATGAACTTGTTCGCCTGGACGTCGACTCGAGGGAAGGAGCCGCGGGAATTCTCCGCAGCATCGAAACGGCCGGTCAGCAACTTTGCCAGCAACACCCGGTCGAGGCGGTTGGCATCGGTTTTGGCGGGCCGCTGAACGCTGAGCGCGGGATTATTACCTGCAGCCACCAGGTCGACGGCTGGGAGCAGTTCCCGCTTCGGGACTGGTCTAAAGAGAAACTCGGCTCTCCAACGGTGCTGGGAAACGACTGTGATCTGGCCAGCCTGGCCGAAGCACGGTTTGGAGCAGGAAAAGAATACCAGCGACTCTTCTACCTGACCGTGGGAACGGGGATTGGGGGTGGACTGGTGATCGATGGCGAGCTGCAGGGACGTGGCCGCCCGGCGATCTCGGAAATCGGCCACCTCAGGCCGTCGCTCACGTCGTGTCATCCGGACCAGACGGTTGAGTCTCGAGCAAGTGGCCCCGGGATCGAAAGGAGAACCAGGGAGCTGCTGGCAAGCAGTGGGCCTGGCAATCCGGACGCTGAGAAGTTGCTCGAAGCGTGCCAGGGGGACACGGGCCGACTGAAAACAAGGGAAATCGCACTGGCCGCCGGAAAAGGAAACCAGGTCGCAGGCCAGGCCATTGCCGAGGCGGCGGAAACGCTTGGCTGGGCCATTGCCCAGGTCGTCACGCTGATCGCTCCGGAGATCGTCGTGGTCGGCGGAGGAGTCTCCCTGATGGACCCACAGCTGCTGCTGGAACCACTCAAAAAGCAACTGGAGAAATTTGTCTTTCCACCCCTCCGTGGAAGCTACCAGGTCGTCCCTCCCCAGCTGGGAGAGGATGTTGTGGTTCACGGTGCCCTGGTCCTGGCCGCCGACTACCGGAGCTGATCCTCGCTGGCCAGGGGATAATCCAGGATCGACAGGTTTTCGGACTTCTGGATTTCCGCCAGCCGCCGCCAGGCCAACGTGAGGGCCTGTTCCCTCTGGCTAACCATCTCCGGATCCAGCAGGGACTTGTCAAAATCTCCCTCGACCCGGACCGGTTCGAAACCCTCATCCACGATGAACTGGGCAAGTACCGGGTTACATCGAATATGCCTCTCCGGTGCCAGGTGCAACAGTTCCGGGTCGAGCATACCGACCACGTAACGGAGGTAGAGATCACTCTCGACAATCTCCTCGACATCCTGGCCACAGACATCACACAGGTAACCCTCGTCACACTTGGCCATCGTGATGTTTTTTCCCGGCCTGGCTATCAAAGGCCAAGCACATCCTCCATGGAATAGATGCCTGGTGGCTGGTCCACCACGAACTTGGCGGCCTGAAGGGCACCCATTGCATAGCAATCCCGGCTGGTCGCCCGCACGGTCAACTCGATCGTCTCCCCGGGCATGCCAAACACGATCGTGTGCTCCCCGGGATGGTCACCCACGCGGAGGGCATGGTAGCCAATTTCATCCTGGGATCTCTCACCGATGATTCCCTCGCGCCCGTGCACGTGTCCTGACTGGCCCATCACCCCGGCAATCAACTGGCCAAACCGCAGGGCAGTACCACTTGGTGCATCCTGCTTGTAGCGATGGTGCTGCTCGATAATATCAACATCCACACCGGCAGGAACCTGCTTGAGCACTTCACCGGCCATCACAGCGAGTTTCATGGCCAGGTTGACAGCCAGGCTCATGTTGGGAGCCCAGACAATTGGAATCTCGGTGCCCGCTTCCTGGAGCAACTGCTTTTGCTGGTCATCCAGGCCCGTTGTTGCCATCACCAGCGGGAGCTTCTTCTGCTGGCAGGTACGGGTCACCTGTTCGGCAGCCTCGGGGACGGAAAAGTCGATGACAGCTCCCACTTCCACGTCCAGTTTTTCCGTGAGCGGCAGATCTGCTTTTTCGACACCTGCCACCAGGCCCGCATCGTCCCCCAGGCGTGGATGACCCGAGAATTCCAGCGCAGCGACCAGTTGCAGGTCACTATCCTGACTCGCCAGCGCCACCAGCCTCTGCCCCATGCGACCGGCAGCACCATTTACAGCAATCGGTAATACCATCGGTTCCTCACATCCACTCATCATCGCCCCGGGAGACGGTTATCCAGGCGACCGGCCCCACCTCTCAACTGTGTACGGTCAGGACGAAACCGTCAACTGTAGAGGCGGATTGCCTTGATGATCTCTGCCAACTCGTTGCCCACCGAAACCGCACGATTAGCATAAGATGCACGACGCACACCCCGGCTTCCCAGTACCTCGTTAAACTTGTCCTGGTCGGTGGAGTGGTAGGCTACCGTGGCGGTCGGATCCTTGAGCAGGTGGCCGGTAAGAACACAGACAACCCGATCCCCCGGTGCGATCGTACCGTCCTGCCGCAAGCAGCGAACACCGGCAACGGTGGCCGCGCTGGCTGGTTCACAACCAAGTCCACCACTGGCAACCTGTGCCTTGGCATCCATGATCTCCTGGTCCGAGACGCTGATCACAACACCGTCGCAACGATCCAGTGCTCGCAGGCACTTGACCAGGTTGACTGGCCGGTTAATCTCGATCGCGCTGGCAATCGTCGATGCCTTGCGGTTCTCCACATCCAGCATGGCGTAATAGTCACTCACCGCCGCGTGGTCCACATGGCCCTTGTTCCAGCGAAGCCCCGCGCCGTTGTACAACCTGTCGAGCGTGTCCGCCCCTTCGGCATTGATCACAGCCATCCTGGGAATCCGGTCAATCAGTCCCAGCTGGTGCAGTTCGTCAAAGGCCTTTCCAAAGGCACTGGAGTTCCCCAGGTTGCCGCCCGGCACGACAATCCAGTCGGGCACTTCCCAGCCAAGTCCTTCCAGCACCCGGTACATGATGGTCTTCTGTCCTTCCAGCCGGAAAGGATTGATGCTATTGACCAGGTAAATTCCCAGCTCCTTGCAGACCTCCTGGACCCGCTGCATGGCATCGTCAAAATCCCCACTGATCTGGACCGTGAGGGCACCGTAATCGAGTGCCTGGGCGAGCTTGCCAAAAGCAATCTTGCCGCTCCCCACAAAGATGACCGCCTTCATCATGCGGGTCACCGCCGAGTAC
>JAPYUD010000016.1:6271-21237 GCA_029936215.1 Pirellulaceae bacterium
AGGCACTGGTGTTGCCAGTCGATGCGCAGGCAGCCTGGGTGGCCCCGATCGAGCAGGCATGCGTGAAGGCGGCAGCCATGCCATTATCCTTGAAGCTCCCGGAGGGGTTCATTCCCTCGTACTGCAGGAACAGGCAACCCGGTTGCATACCGACATACTGGCCCACCCGGTCGGCTCTCTGCAGGATCGTCTGGCCCTCTCCAATCGTGACAATTTTCTCAGCCGGAACGAACGGTAACAACTCGTGGAACCGCCAGACGCCACTGAACCGTACCGGGTCCTGGCGATCCGACCAGAACTTCTGGAAATCCGAGAGCTGGCCAGGGAGGGGAACACGGTCCCAGTCGTAGACGATGTCCAGCAGGGCTCCACATTTCGGGCAGGCCACATGGACCTCTTCCACCCCGAAAGTCTCACCACAGTCCGGGGCAATGCACTTCTGCAAACCCAGGTCCGTTAACGGTACAACACTGATTGCCCTGGCTCCCTCAACTTGAATCGACAGCCGGAATGTCTCCCCGATAACCGTTCACCGGGAGTCATCCACCTCTTCGGGTCAGTCTATTCCAGCACCCTTTTTTCTTCAAGATCGCACGGCTCGCTCCACGCATGGAGAAAAGCAGGCAGGTAGCCTGCTTCTGGGCTTGAATGAATCGGCGCGGCGAATTACCGTTTGCTGCACGGCAGCCGGGAAACGACCCCTGCCATCGCCAACACCACTCCTTTCGACCTCGAGCAAAATGCCAGCGATGAATCACCCGGAGATTCTCAACAACAGCCAGTTTCGAGGGCGACTGATCCTGTTTCTCTGCATCGCCATCGCAGGCTGCCTGCTGGATCTCTGGACCAAGCAGTCGATGTTTGACTGGCTCAAGCTGCCAGGGGACCCGGACTCCAGGATCTACTGGGTGATGGAAGGTTTCTTTGGTTTCCAGACATCGGTGAACCAGGGCGCGCTTTTTGGACTGGGCCAGGGATTTACCATTGTGTTCCGCCTTGTCTCACTCCTGGCCAGTGTCCTGATCGTTGTCTGGATGTTCCGTGGTGCCGGGGAGAGCCTGCTGCTGACGATCGCGCTGGGGCTGATTACTGCTGGCGTCCTCGGCAATCTCTATGATCGCTTTGGCCTCTGGCACGAGGCGGAGATCGCAGATTATTACCGCAATGGGGTGCGAGACTGGATTCTTTTTCGTTTTGGTTCTTACACCTGGCCGAACTTTAACCTCGCGGACAGCTTCCTAGTCTCTGGAGCGGGAATGCTGATCGTCGAGGCGATCTTCCATCCCGCTGAAAAGTCCGTCGATGAAACGGATAGTTAAAAAATAGATTTTTCCTGAGCGGACTGATGATGCCCAATCCTCCCGATCCACGTCACGCACTGGCCATCGAGATTGCCAGGCAGGCGGGCCAGTTGACACTCGAGTATTTCCAGGATGCTTCACTGGATGTCGAACAGAAGGAGGACCAGTCCCCGGTGACACGGGCGGACCGCGAAGCGGAGCAGTTGCTACGCAACGCAATCCAGGATGCCTTTCCCGAGGATGCCATCCTGGGAGAAGAGCTGGAGGACCAGCCCGGGAGTTCTGACTATCAATGGATCCTGGATCCGATCGACGGGACCCGGTCATTTATTAGCGGAGTCCCACTCTACACAACCCTGGTCGGTGTGTTGTGCCGACAAGAACCAGTGATCGGAGTGATCGCAGCACCTGCCCTGGGAGAACTGCTGCACGCGGCGTCAGGGCAGGGGGCCTGGTTCGAGCAAGCAGGGAAAGCCACATGCCGTGCCCAGGTCTCGGAAACCCGCTCGCTGGAGAAGGCCTGTCTTGTCACCACGCAGGTCGATTCCTTCGACCACCGCACGGCGGCTGACGCTTACCGGCAATTTGAAGCCGCTGCCGCCATCACGCGGACCTGGGGTGACGGTTACGGTTACATGCTGGTGGCCACCGGCAGGGCAGACGTGATGGTCGACCCGCTGATGAATCTCTGGGATGCTGCCGCGATTGCACCGGTGATCGAGGAGGCCGGCGGGATCTTCTGTGACTGGCAGGGGGAGCAGACGGTCGAGCATGGAGAGGGACTGGCCACAAACCCCGGGCTGCTTGAGCAGGTGCTCTCGATTACTCGTCAATTCCCAGCGCCGTGCTAACAGCCTTGTCCAGCTTATCCAGTCCACGGTCCCGGTCCACCTCGTAAAAGCCGACGTGGTAGTGCACGACCTTGCCTTCCTTGTCCAGAACCAGGAACAGGGGCAGCCTGGCTCCCGCCGCGCGGGGATCGCCAAGCACCTTGCGGAGGTAGAACTCGTTGTCAACCAGCACCGGGTAACTGACATTCATGAAGGAGACAAATTTCCGGGCACTCAGGAGCGTCCGTTGTCGCAGGCTTTCATCTTCCAGCTTCGCATCGGCCACCACTCCAAAAACCTTCAGCCCCTTGGAGCTGTACTTTCGATAAAGGAAGTCCAGGTAACCAACCTGCCCGTAAGGTTCCCTCAATGGCTTGTCCTGGTACTCCCAGAAGTGAAGTACGACGACCCCCTCATTGAGCTGCTGGTCGGAAAACTCGCTGCCCCGCAATGCCTTGAAACCGGTCTTGGTAATCTGCTTGCCCATCGACCTTTCCTGCAGCAGGGCAACCCCGCCACTACGACCTTTCTGATCGAGAGTATCCTTTTTTGCCCGCATGGCAATTGCTGAGAGCGGCGTATTGGCAACCGATCCAGTCGCCTTTTCCAGCTCGGATCGCAGCAGCTTGAGCTGCTCCTCGTTCCAGCTCAACTCGGTACCCCGTGCCCCGTCAATCAGTTCATCTCGCAACTTCAGGAGATGGTAGTAGGCGTTCACTGATTTCTTCAGCAACTCACCATCCAGTGGCTGCTGTTTTTTCAGCTGCAGCGTCAGTTCATGTTCTTTTCCCATCCCCAGGAAGACGGTCTCGGTGAAGCCAAGCAGGTGGTTTGTTTCCGGTTGCAGGTAAAGCGTCCGCTTGACACCAAAGTTATTGAAGGCAATCAGCTGCCGGGCCTTCTGGTTGCGAAATTTCTGCTCGGGGCCAACACGGTACCGGATGGCTCCCTGTTGCCAGGTCTGTCCTTCCTTCAGCGTCCCTGCCACTTGCAGGTAGGGGACGATGATGGATACGGCATAAGCGGTTTCCTCGTGCTGGTAGGCAAAGGCAGGTTGCGAGAGCTCGGCGCGGTCACCCCCAAGCACCCGTGGAGCCTCTGGATCGGCCTTCCAGTCCAGGCGACCAAGCTGGTAGGGCCAGGGGAGGGTGGTGGCCCCCTGCTCGTTCACGACCCAGTAAATAACTGCATTCTCCCCGGAGGCGGGAACCACGGTCAGGGTCATGTCAAACTGCTTGCGTGTGGCCACCGGATCACCCTGGTCGGCGATCATCGTCCCTTCAAAGGTCAACTGGAGACCCGCTTCCTGTGCCACAAGAGTCGGAAAGGAAATAGCCAGCAGCAGGACGACAAGAATAGGCTGACGGACAGCTCGGGTGAGAGGGCAACTCATCTTCAATGATCCAACCTTATCTATTACAAGAAAACTCCCCGGAAAGAGACGGCCCCCGGGGAAAAACCGTGATCCCGTTTCACTGCCAGTCCAGTTTAACTTGTTCAACAGCGACTGGCGAGAGAGAGCAGGATGTATCCCTTTGCAGCTTATTGCCGAGGGACTATACTATCGACTTGTTAGATGGCGATTTTTGGCCGAGAGTGCCGGAAGAAAGAACAAGGGGATCGTGATGGCTCGTGTCTGCCAATACTGTGGAAAACGGACCCAGATGGGAAATTCCGTAACAACACGGGGTAAACCCAAGTACCTGGGTGGTGTCGGTACCAAGATCACAGGTATCACGCGGCGGAAATTCAAGCCCAACCTGCAAAGTGTGAAAGTCGTGTTAGAAGACGGGGCAACCAAGTCTGTCCGTGTCTGCACCCAGTGCCTGCGGACCGGCGTCGTGGAACGGGCGGTCAAGCGACGGGCCTTTGAGTTAACCTCCTGATCCATCGCTAGAACCGCCGGAAACGTTAAGATAGGGTGACCGGCGCGGGGGATTCCCAGGCACCAGGCAACTGGTGTTTTTTTTTGCCCCGTGATTCAAACTGACAAGGGAGGTGGTCAGATGCCCCTGTCCCGCAGTGATGTTGAAAGAGTCTCCCTGCTCGCCAGGTTACAGCTTGGGGAGGAGGAGCTTGACCGCCTGACAGAGCAATTGAGCCAGATTGTCCAGTACGTGGAGCAATTGTCTGAACTGGACACCGAGGGCGTCGAACCGATGGCTCACACCCTGGACCTCCAGGATGTTGTCCGCCCCGACGAAAGGCGTCCCGGTTTGTCTCGCGAGGAAGCCCTCGCCAATGCCCCACGGCATGATGACGAGTGCTACCGGGTTCCGGCGGTACTCGGAGATTGAACGAGCCACGCATCCCCAGGGCGTCGACATGGACCTCGAACAGACTTCCGCAACAGACCTTCTCTCGGAGCTTGGTTCCGGCAACTGCAGTTCCGTCGAGTTAACCGAGGCATGCCTACAGCAGGTCGCCCGTCATGATGACACGATCGGTGCCTTCCTGCAGGTGGAAACCGAATCGGCACTCGCCAGAGCAGCATCGATCGATCAACAGCGGGCCGCAGGCGATCCACTGGGCCCGCTGGCCGGCCTGCCAGTCGCCGTCAAGGATATCCTCTGCAGACGCGGAGTCCCCACCACGTGTGGGTCCCGGATGCTGGAAAACTATCTTCCTCCTTACAACGCGACGGTCATCGAGCGGCTCGAAAACGCCGGAGCAGTGATTATTGGCCGCACCAACATGGACGAGTTTGCGATGGGGAGTTCCACGGAGAATTCCGCTTACCAGCTGACTCGAAATCCCTGGGATCCCGAGAGGATTCCCGGTGGAAGTAGTGGTGGGTCTGCCGCCTGCCTGGCTGCCTCGATGGTACCACTCTCGATCGGTACCGATACCGGCGGTTCCATTCGCCAGCCCGCTGCCCTCTGCGGCGTCGTGGGGGTCAAGCCGAGCTATGGCCGGGTAAGTCGCTATGGCCTGATTGCCTACGCCAGCAGCCTGGACCAGGTGGGACCTCTCGCCAGGACCGTGGAGGATGCTGCACTGCTGCTGGAAGTGATCGCCGGCCATGATCCGCGGGATTCCACCTCGGCGCCGAACGAGGTGCCCCGTTACAGCACGACGGTCAGGGAACCTCTCGAGGGGCTCCGTATCGGCCTGGTAAAAGAGCATTTTGGTGAGGGACTGGACAATGAAATTGCCTCGGCCATTGAACAGGCTGTTCGAGTTTACGAGTCGCTGGGGGCATCGGTCCACGACATCTCGATGCCGCATGCCGGCTACGGAGTAGCAACCTATTACATCATTGCGCCCTGCGAGGCCTCCAGTAACCTGGCCCGCTACGATGGAGTGCATTACGGCTATCGAACCGACACGGAAGCGATGCTCAAGGAACTCCAAGCGGAGCGGCAGCTCCTTTCCACGCAGGAGGACGAGGGCAATCTTGATTCTCCACTGGTTCGGATGTACCGGCGTTCACGCGCCGAGGGACTGGGGGCAGAAGTCAAACGACGGATCATGCTTGGCACCTATGCTCTTAGCGAGGGCTATTACGACGCCTATTACCTCAAGGCTCTCAAGGTGCGACGACTGATCCGTGGCGATTACGATGCTGCCTTCAAGCAGGTCGATGTACTGGCAGGACCCGTCACCTCCTCGCCCGCTTTCCGCTGTGGTGAGAAAACCGATGACCCACTCTCGATGTACCTGGAAGACCTCTACACGGTCACGGCAAACCTGGCGGGTGTCGCCGGCATCTCGCTTCCCTGCGGATTCACCAGCAGCGGACTCCCGATCGGCTTGCAGCTCCAGTCCGCTCCCTTCCAGGAAGAACGGCTGCTGCGGGCAGCCGCCATGTACCAGGCGGAAACCGACTGGCATACCAGGAGGCCCCCCTGGCATGACATCCGCAGAATATGAAATCGTGATCGGACTGGAAGTCCATGTGCAACTGAAGACCGCCAGCAAGCTGTTCTGTAGTTGCAGCACGGAATTTGGCGCAGAACCCAACACGCAGACCTGCCCGGTCTGTATCGGCCTGCCAGGCGCCCTGCCGGTGCTGAACAGCCATGCCATGGAACTGTCGTTGCGTACCGCTATTGCACTGAACTGCGAGATCCCCCGCTTCACCAAGTGGGACCGTAAGAACTACTACTATCCGGACCTGCCAAAGGGCTACCAGGTCAGCCAGTTTGATCTGCCGATGAGCCAGCGTGGCTGGCTCATGATCAGTGACCCGGAGGGAGAATTCCCGGAAACGAAGATCCGCATTATCCGCGCCCACCTTGAAGAAGATGCGGGAAAGAGCATGCATGATGAAGAGGCGGGCAAGGGAGACAGCCGAATTGACTTGAACCGGACCGGCACCCCGCTACTGGAGATTGTCAGCGAACCGGATATCCGTTCTCCCGAGCAGGCCAGGAGCTTCCTCTCGGAAATGAAACTGCTGCTCGGCTACCTCGATGTCTCTGACTGCAACATGCAGGAAGGGAGCCTCCGCGTGGACGCCAATATCAACCTGCACATTCCCCAGCAGCAGGAGATGATCGCGACCCCTATCGTGGAAGTAAAAAACGTCAACAGTTTCCGAGCCGTGGAACGCTCGATGCACTTCGAGGCAGAACGGCAGTACCGCCGCTGGCAGGAGACGGGGGAGCGACTGGGAGATGTCCCCAAGCAGACAAGAGGATGGGATGAAAATGCCCAGGTGACCCGCGCACAACGGCACAAGGAGGAATCGAGTGACTACCGTTATTTTCCTGATCCCGACCTGGTCCCGGTGATCGTTCCCGATGAGCGAGTTGCCTCGATCCGGGACCAGCTGGGAGAACTTCCCGCCGCCATCCGCGAACGCCTCGAGCAGCAGTACTCGATCAGTGCCTACACGGCAGATGTGATCGTGAACCAGGGTCGCCTGCTGGTGGATTACTTCGAGGAACTGGCAGGACTCTCGGGCAACGCGGTCCTGGCAGGCAACTGGATCCAGCAAGACATCCTGCGGATGCTCAAGGAAGAGGAGATAACAATCAGCCAGTTTACCGTCTCTGCGGTTTCGCTGGCTGAACTGCTCACGTTGGTAGACACAGGACAACTCGATCATTCACGCGGACGCGAAGTCCTGCAGGCAATGGTGGAGTCCGGGGAAGGTGTCGAGCAGGCAATTGCCAGCCTCGGCATCGAGCAGGTGGATGAGGAGGCACTGGACGCCCTCTGCCAGCAGCTGGTGGAAGAGAGCCCAGCGGTTGTCAAGGATGTCCAGGCTGGCAAGCAACAGGCGGTCGGGGCGTTGGTTGGCAAGGCCCGGAAGTTAAACCCCAATGTGAACCCGGGCCGGATTCGGGAAATCTGCCTGGAGTTGATTTCCCGGATGCCCGGGAGCGAGCAGAACCCCGGGGACTGACAGGGCCTGGAGGAGATGAAGCATGGCAGACCAGCGGCAAAGCGATCTTGATCGGCAGGTGGTCTGGCATGCTTTCACCCAGATGGCAGATTACCAGCCCTTCGTCATCGACCAGGCGGATGGCTGCGAGTTGATCGATACCGATGGGAATCGCTACCTGGATGGCGTCAGCAGCCTGTGGTGTAATCTCCACGGGCACAACCACCCGAAGATCAATGCCGCCATTATCGAGCAGCTCCAGCGGGTTGCCCACGTGACATCGCTGGGTGTTTCCAACCCGACCACGGTTCGACTGGCAGCCCGGCTGGTAGAGATTGCCCCGGACGGTCTAAATCACGTCTTCTTTTCCAGTGACGGTGCCTCCAGCGTGGAGGTGGCGTTGAAAATGGCCTTCCAGTACTGGAGACAGTGCGAACATCCCCAGCCAGAAAAAAACCTGTTTGTCGCCCTCGGGCGAGCTTACCACGGTGACACACTCGGCAGCGTGAGCGTGGGGGGAGTTGCCCGCTTCCACCAGATGTTTGCACCCTTGCTGTTCGAGGTTATTCACACCAGCATCCCGGACAGCTATCACCTGCCACCAGGAGTTTCATGCGAGGATGCCTGCGACCATTACCTTGCCGAGCTGGAGCAGATTCTTGCAGAACATCACCAGCGGACGGCTGCCGTGATCATTGAGCCGCTGGTCCAGGGAGCTGCGGGCATGGTGATGCACCCGCCCGGCTACCTGGCCGGGGTTCGGCGCCTGGCCAGCAAATACAATGTCCTGATGATTGCCGACGAGGTCGCTGTCGGCTTCGGACGCACCGGGACGATGTTTGCCTGCCAGCAGGAACAGGTCTCTCCCGATCTGCTCTGCCTTGCCAAGGGATTAACGGGTGGATACATGGCGATGGCGGCAACTCTTGCCAGCAGCGAGATCTTCGATGCGTTTCTTGGTGATCCATCACGGACCTTTTTTCATGGACACACCTATGGAGGCAATCCGCTGGCCGCCGCAGCGGCGCTGGCCAGTCTTGAGATCTTTGAAGAGGAACAGACACTCGAGCACCTTGCTACCACGATTAAACACCTGGAAGACTGCCTGCAGCCTCTTCGGCAACACCCCCTGGTGGCGGATGTTCGGCAACGCGGGATGATTGCCGCGGTGGAACTGGTGGCGGAAACGGCAGAAGGGAAACCGCTTCCCACGGCGGGTCAGTCCGGGGCGATTGTCTGCCAGCATGCGAGGCAACGGGGAGTCTGGCTCCGCCCCCTGCGTGATATCCTGGTCGTGATGCCACCGCTGTCGATAAACCCTGAACAGGTTAGCCAGGTTGTCGATGCCCTGGCCGCGGGAATCGAGCAACTGGCATCTCAACTCCAGCAGGCGGAATACCAGGAGAGCCGGTGATGTCATCCAGGTCGCCACGATACCTCCTGCTCCAGGGCCGACTCCTGGAGGATCCCATGCGACTCCAGGAAATCGACTGTTTCGCCCATGCGCTCGGTTGTGACGAGACGGATCTTACCGCCCTGGATCTGCTAAGAGACCGCCCCTCGCTGGACCAGGTAGCTACTTTCGACCTGGTCCTGATCGGTGGCAGTGGAGAATACTCGATTGCTGGCGAGGAGGACTGGGTGGAGTACGTGCTGGAGATGATGCATGAACTCTCGGATCGCCGGATTCCGACTTTCGGATCCTGCTGGGGATTCCAGATCATTGCCCGTGCCCTCGGAGGGACTGTCGTCACCGACCCTTTGCGGGCCGAACTCGGGACGCTTCCACTCACGCTGACAGAAGAGGCGAGGCGGGACCCGGTTTTTGGGGACTGTGGAACTCCGCTGCTGGCCCAGCTGGGACACCAGGATATTGTCACCTCCCTTCCAGAGGGTGCCGTACTGCTTGCTTCCAGCGAGCAGGTCGAAATCGAGGCCTTCTGCTTCACCGATCGACCGATCTACTGCACGCAGTTCCATCCCGAGCTGAGGCGGAACGATTTCCTGGAGCGTTGCCGGACCTATCCACATTACGTGGAGACGATCGCGGGAGTTCCCGTCGATGAGTTCATCGAAACCCTCAGGGACACACCCGATGCACACCAGTTGATCCGTCGTTTCGTTGATCACGTGCTTGCCTGACCTGGCAGGCGGCCATCACTGGGCCGCAGAGAGGCTACCCGAGGGTGAGCCACTGATGAGGGCGCCAGCCGGCAGTGGGCGGCCGGCACAGGCAAAACCCCGCTGGTGCAGCAATGTCTTGATCTGCTGGAACTGGATAAAGCTCTCCGGGTAAACCCAGATCGTGATAGTCGCTCGCTGGGAGGAAAAAGAACCGAGTGTCTGCAGGAACCGGGATCCCTCCTCGATCGCACTCGCGACTCCTTCCCCCATCGTCGGATCGACGGGGATCAACTCGAACTGTTCCAGTTGAAGCCCCTGTCTCATCCGAGGGCCATCGGTCGTGTTGGCCAGGTATCTTCGCACTCCCAGCTGGTAACGCATGCGAAAGCCACCAATCGGCCCGATCAATTCTGTCAGTTTCCCTTCCCCGCTGAGATTCCTGGCCTTCTGCTGGGCATCCTGCTTGAGCCTCTCGATAAGCTGATCCCAGGGAATATAAGTAATGCGTCCCTGGAAGAGTCGAAAGTGAATCTCGGTACCAAAGACGGTCTTCGCCATCGGGGTAGGGCGATGTTGAATCACTTCTGGCTGGCTCTGCATCTGCTCGACGGTGCGGCGAGCCTGTTCCAGGTCCTCGAGCTGGTGTTTCAAGTCGCCCAGCATCGCCTGCTTCTGGAGCTTCTCCTGCTGGCTGGTATCGAGATGGCTCTCCTGCTGCTGGACAAGCAACTCCAGCACCCGCAGTTCCTGGAGCACCTTGTCCCTCTCTTTTTCCCGGTAAGCGATCTCCATTGCCTGACGCTGCAGCAACTGCTCGATACGCTGAATATCCTCCCTGATCCCCTCTGCCTCGAACCTCGCGGACTCGACATCGACCGGTTCCAGCGAGGAAGTCTGGGCACGTTGCTCATCAACCGCACCATCCCGCGCCCGGACAGCGACCACCATCACCAGGATAATCAGCACGCCGACCAGGTTGGCGACGATATCGAGGAACGAATCATGGCCCTCCCCCTGCACCGAACTATCACGAAATCGCCTCACACGTATCTCCCTAGCGGTATTGCTGTACCAGGATCCCACTGTTCTTCATCAGCCGGCTGAGCTCGGCAAATCGCGTTGCCCCACCTGGCCGCACCTCCACTTTCAGCACCGGTTTCCAGTAGCCACCGGCCACCGCGATTCCCCAGCTTTCCATGTGGTCCCAGATTTCCGAGACAAAAGAATCAATATTGTCTTCCAGTACACCTTCCAGGTGAACAGTACGGATCCGTCCTCGCTCTCCCCGGCGGGGGACAATAATCAGTCGATCCGCCTGGCAGGTAACATAGACCGGGCGAGTCACACCGGTGCGTTGCTGGTTCTTGCGGGGCAGGGCCCAGCCGAATTCACGTCTTTCAATGCCACCTGCCTTGAGCTGTCGCGCACCTGCTTTCCCTGGATCGACTGGCGTTTGCACCTCGGTCCCTCCCTGCAACGATGCCGGGCGTTGCCGCTGGGCGCCGGTGCCTGGAGGACTCCCCAGCTGGCGACCCGCTTTCTCATGCCCCCGGGAATCATCCCAGCCCCCACCGGTCAATCCAAACTGGCTGGGCATGGCCGCTGCCAGGTGCTGCTGCCGCTGCCGGGCATCGCGGATTGTCTGTTCAAGTTGACGTGCCAGCGTGGGGTTCGCTGTCGGATAGGTGAGCTTGATATCACTGTCTATCAACTCGTAGCCGAAAGCGTCCTCCCAGCTCTTCATTGCTCGCCGGGCAAGTGCATAACTGACAACCGAGTCGGGGCGCACAACAAGCAGGGGATAGGGATCGCCGTAGGCCTTGTGTCCCGCCCTGGAGACCAGGTATTCCCGGATCGTCCGCAGGCAGGCATCGAGTGGGTTTCCGGGACCCGAGAGCCTGGAAAGATCTGCCAGTGGCACGAGTACTCCCTCGGGCTGGATCAGGATTCCCCGCGGAGTACATTCAAGATAGATCGGGTATCTCCTGGTCCCGTTGGGACCGTCGTAGGGGACGATCGAGAACGACTGTTCGGATGCTGCCAGTTGCCCTCGAGCCAGTTCAAGGGCCTGCCTGGCATGCTCCACTTTCCCTGCCAGTTGGCTCATCTGACGCTGCACCACCTCCAGTTCCTCGGCGGGTGAAGGGTTCTTTTCCAACAGCTGCTTGCGAGCCAGGAGCTGTTGCCCGGCCAGCTCCAGCTCTCGAATATGTTGCTCCAGATGTCCCAGTGCCAGGCGAGCGTCTGCAAGATCCCGTGTTTTCTCGTCACGACTCTCTGTCAGGACCTCGCTCTGCCAGCGATAGTCGTCCCGTTCCAGTTGCTTTTGCTGGTGCTCCTGCTGCCACTGGCTCTCCAGCTCCAGCTGCTGATCCACAACAACGCGGGCATCCACCTGGGCCTGTTGGACACCAAGTACCAGCAACACGATCATCACCCCCATGGTACAGATAAGTACTGCCAGGAAGGGAAACATCGAGGGACTGACTCTCGATCGAGCTCTTCGCCTGCGTCTCATGCTGCCCGCTCATCCGCCTTCTGCCCGTCACCCTTTTGGGGCAACGCGCGTGAAGCTGGGAGACCGCCGAGCCGGGTAACCAGCAGCTGGATGGCTGCTGACAGGCTGGTGACGGCCTGTTCAAAATGCCCGGCATCAACCAGTTGCTCCAGGTTATCCTGCAACACCGTTTCCAATTGAACGACATCTGCTGTACTGGCCATCAGCTGCTCGAGTTTTTCGAGCTGCCGGGAGAGCGATGACTGAAGGGTTAGCAGCTGTTCCCCGTTCTGATCGATCGCTTCCTGTACCGGTTCCCATTGCTGGTGTGCTTCCTTGGCCAGGGAGCCCTGGAGCGCATCTGCCAGCGACTCGCCGGTCTGCTTTCCAACCTTTTCCCATTTTTTACTGATCTGATCCATGCTGCGTTGCCAGAGCTCGGACTGCCGTTCCACCAGCTGCTCGCTCGCCTCGATCACGGCAGAGCACATGCGTTCGACCGATACCAGGTGAGGATCATGAGCGGATCCCGCCTGCTGGAAACGGCCTACCAGTTCACTGTCGGTTCGGCGGTCAACAACGGAGAGCAACTGGGTTTCACATCGTTCCACCAGGAACTGCAGGAACATCAGGAGAATGGACAGCGAGAGTGCCAGGGCGGTGGTGTCAAAGGCAACGTAGAGGCCCGAGAGCAAACCCTGCATTGCGACCTGCAGATCCCCACCGAGTTGGCGGGTTGCCAGGTCACCAAGTGCCTGGGTAATCCCGACCACCGTCCCCAGGAAGCCCAGCATCGGGGTGGCCCAGATGATGATGCGAACCAGCGAGTAGGCATCATGCTGTCGATCAGCATCCATGTCCGAGAGGTATTTCAAGTCGTCATCCAGGCCGTCAGCCGAACCATTCCGACGGACACTGTCGATCGCCTGGCCAAGTCGGCTGCCGAGATAACCTTGTTGGGCTCCCGCCGGAAGTGCCTGGATCTCCGAGAGTAACGGGCCGGCCTCGGAAACCGGTTGCCTCCCACTGGGAATCGGGGAGAGTCTCGTTTTACCAAGCCAAAAGAACTGCCCGGCAAGATTAAGAGCCCTGACCAGCAGGGCTGCCAGCCCAATGAAGAACATCATCGTCGCCACGTAGGCAACCGGGTGACTGGCAAAGTACCTCTCCAGCAGCGGGGCCTCCAGGGGGCCCTTGAGCAAGATCGCGTAAAACCCGATCCCCAGGGAGGTACCAATGCATATCGGCCAGCCAAGAGATCCCATGATCATCCACAGAGAACTCTTCTGTTTCCTGGTATTCAAGGTCAACGTCCTTATGATCGTGCAACGCAGTGGAGGAGGAGCACAGGCGCAGCGCACCCATACACCCCGATGATCGGCATAATCGTTAAATTTTATCCAGCTTTTCTGGACTCAAACGGCTCGAGATCAGCCGCAAAGCCTGCTGGAGGGGAATCAGAGCGTTCCCAGATCAACCCGAGTAGGTGGCATAGCAGCGAGGGGTTTCCCAGAGATCCACCTCGACGATCGGAAACCCGGCCTGCTGTGTGAAATCAAAGATCAGCCTGGCGATATTCTCGGCTGTGGGGTTGTCATCGATCAGGAAAACCGGTTCCTTCATCTCCTGGAAGATCGGGGCCACCGGGTCTTCTCGATTCAGGATCATCCGGTGGTCAAGGTTTTCATCGATCCAGCCGGCAACGATCTTCTTGACATCGGCAAAATCAAAAACCATGCCCCTTTCGTCTAAACTCTCCGCGGCAATCTTGATCACCGCACGGCCATTATGGCCATGAAGAAATCGGCACTTTCCGCTGTAGTTCAGTAAGCGGTGGCCGTAGCAGAAGTCAATTTCACGTGAAATGTGGTACATGGTGACGATATCAAAACATCTGGCATGAAAGGACTTGCGCTCCACTTTAGCAGCTTGCCAGCGGTTCTTGAAGGGAAGTGGCTCATCGATCTTGCCCTCGCCACCGATCGGTCGCTAGACTAGGCGACCGCCTGGAGAAGACCAGCGGGCACGCAACCCCATGGAAAATGGATCACGGGAGTCAGAGAATGCCGAAAACAGCTTGGAGTTTCATCATCCTGAGTGCTTTCCTTGCCGGACTTGTCCTGGCCAGTCTGCAATCGTCCCCGGTGGCCGGGCAACGACTGAATTCGTCGGTAGATCCAGTTCCCCACCAGGCAGAACTGATTGCCATTTCCCATCCGTCACAGACAGGTCAGCAACTGACAATCGTCGATCCCCGGCTGCGGGTAATCTGTGTTTACCAGGTGGATCGCTCCAGCGGTCAAATCTCGCTCAAGAGCGTCCGCAATGTCCACTGGGACATGATGATGGATGAATTCAATGGTATGAGCCCCTCCCCAAAAGAGATCCGCGCGACAATTCACCGGTAATCTCTCATTTTTCCCAACCGGATTAAGCCGTAAATGCCGCAAACTGGTAAATTTCGGCAATCAGAAGTCCGATTCGAATGGTGGGGCTCCCTTTGCGCAGCCAGCGAATCGAGACTCACTTTGTTCGCGTTTACCAGGGACATGTGACTACAATAATGCACTGGTAAATGCACACTCCATGCCCTGAATAACCAGTTCTGGAGCCTAACATGGCTGACCTGTTAAACCTCAACGAAGCCGCCCAAATTCTGAATGTCACCAACGAGGAACTGGTGAGCTTCTCGGAAAACGGTGACATCAAGAGTTATCGCGACGGAGTTGACCAGAAATTCAAGCGAGCGGACCTGGAGCAGTTTGCCAGTGACCGTGGAATCCAAATGGTCGACAGCGACCTGCTGGACCTTCTCGATGACGATGATGAGGAACAGGACGCCTCGGATGCCACGGTTGCCGGGGATCCGTTGGGGCTGGATG
>JAPYUD010000419.1:0-3731 GCA_029936215.1 Pirellulaceae bacterium
GTGTAGGTGTGCTCGTGTGCCCAGAATCGCCGGTAGCTGGGGCCTCGCCGCTCGACCTTTCTGCACTGGCCGTTGGGGGTTTCGATCATCACCCAGCCGCCCGGCTTGAGTACCCGGTACCATTCAGCAAGTGTGTCACGGACATCCCGGACATGTTCGATTACATGCCAGGAGGTGATCACGTCAAAGTGTCCGTCGGGAAAGGGGAGTGATTCGCCGTCATACTCGAGTGCCTCAAAACCGTGCTGCTGGCAGGTTGCCACCGCATCGGACGAGACATCAGTGCCGACCGCCTCCCATCCCATCCGCCTGGCCGCTTCCAGTGTGCAGCCGACGCTGCAGCCCACATCGAGCAGTCTTCCACTGGCAGGTCCAGCCAGCCGGGTAAGACGCGAGAGGCGAACCTCTGCGGTACGCACCTTGGAGGCCCGCCGCCGATCGTATCCCTCGTGGTAATCGCTGGCGTAATCGACGCCGACCAGCGAGATGCCCTTCTGGTAGAGGCCGCACTCGGGGCACTTGAGGATCTGCAGCTTCTCGGGAACCAGGAAGTCTTCCAGCGGGCTGCACTGGCAAAGTTCACAACGGGCCTGCTTGGGCGTATCCACGGGACACTCCTTGTCACGGTGGGGGGGCGGCAGAGTGGGGTGATTATTGACTATTGAGCGTGAGATCCAAAGAGCGATTTTCCCTATTCGATGGTAATCCCATCGAGTCCCTCCTTGGCCGGGGGATACTGTGGATTCATCTCGCGGATCGCGCTCACGATCACTCGGCTAATGGCCAGGTTGCGGTACCATTTCTGGTCTGCCGGGATGATATACCAGGGAGCCGTCTGGGGACTGCAGCGAAGAAAGACCTCCTCGAAGGCCGTCATGTACTTGTCCCAGTTCTTCCGCTTGGCGAGGTCTCCTGAGCTGAACTTCCAGTTCTTCTCGGGGATGTTGAGCCGCTCCTGGAAGCGTTCTTTCTGTTCGTCGAGCGAGATGTGCAGGTAGAATTTCAGGATCCGGGTACCGCTGCTGGTGAGCAGTTGCTCAAAATCATTGATCTGCTCGTACCGGGCCCGCCAGGTTTCTTCTGCGACCAGGTCATCGACCCGGGCCACCAGCAGATCCTCATAATGGGAGCGATTGAAGACGCCGATCATGCCGCGGGCGGGTACGGCCTTGTGGATCCGCCAGAGAAAATCGTGTGCCCGTTCCTCTTTCGTGGGTGTCTTGAACGAGGTGACACGAACCCCCTGGGGGTTCACGCCCCGGAAGACTTTGCGAATCGTGCTGTCCTTGCCCCCCGCGTCCATGGCCTGCAGGACGATCAGCAGCTTGTCCGTTCCCTGGGCGTAAAGGACGTTCTGTAGCTGGGCGAGTTCATCACGAAGTTGCTTGAATTCCTCTTCTGCCTGCGGCCGGTCATCATGAAAGCTCCCGGCCCGGGTTGGCATCTCTGCCAGGTTCACGGCGGTCTGGGGGGAAACGCGATGGGGCATGGCAGGGGGACTTCTCTTTAAAAGGGAGATCGGAGCAGGCGATTCATATTCAATCGGTACTCGGGAACCCTTGCTTATTCTTCGACCTGTACGGGGCTGGAGAGATAGAGCAGCAGGTCACGTACCTGTTCGTCGCTGAAGGTTCGCAGCATCCCCTCGGGCATCATTGATTGTTCCGAGGTCACGAGTTCATCGACGTTCTTCATTTCCAGCCTCACACGAGTTTCCGGGGTCCGCAGGACCACCGTGCTGTCGTCGTGCTGGACAACAAATCCTGAATACAGCCTGCCCTGGTTGGTGATCACCGTGGTTAACCGGTAAGCGGCATCCACATTCGCACTCGGGTCGACAAGGTTTGTGACCACGTAATCAGTTTTCTGGCGTCCCGAGCCGGTCAGGTCGGGGCCAATCGTACCCCCCTCGCCAAAGAGGGTATGGCATTTGGCGCAGGTTTTATTGAAAACCGTTCGACCGGCGCTCACGTCGCCGGTGGCAAGATATTTCCGGTTCATCGTGCTTAGGTACCGTGCGATTTCATCAGACTTCTTGCTGGCCTGGGAATCCGCAGGCCAAACGACAGCAATTTCTTCTGCCAGAGCCTCGTCGCTGAAGGAACGAAGTTGCTGGAGAGCAAAGGCGGACACGTCGTCCCGGTCAATCTGGCTGGCCTGGATACCCCTGACGAGCTGCCGGGAAAAATCCCGGCGTGTGACGAGGACACTGATCACGTGCTGCCGGTCCGCCTCGCCCAGACCGGGGTAATCTTCCAGCAGCCTGGTTGCCGTGGCGTCGTTGTTCTGTAGCACCAGGGCCTGCAGGGCCTCGCTGCGGAGTTCCATGTCCTGGCTGGCGAGCTGGTGGAGGAGTTCAACCGGTAGGCCCTCCTTGAGCTTGAGAAGTGCCTGGAAAGCATCACTTCGCCGTTTCCGGGGGAGATTGGTCTGGGCCAGGGAATCGCGCAGCTCGCCGATCGCCTGCTTGTCACCAAAGATTGTGGCCAGTCGAATTGCCACGGAGCGATCACTGGAATCCGCTGTCGAGGAGAGCGATTTGTAGAGGGGAGCCCAGGCCGGCGGCGGGGTAATTCCCGACTGGCCGTCGAGTGTTTCCAGGATACCTCGCAGTAGGTCAAACTGAAGGTCCATGCTGTCGACCTCCAGCACGGCGGAGACAACGGCCTGCAGGGGAGGGGGCTTGGTATCCACGGCACGCCTGGCAATAAACTGCCGGATTAACGGGATTTGTGACTGGACCGCCAGCTGCAGGGACCGCGACAGGTCCTCCTGGACGAGTGGCTCGATGGCATACCAGGTGATCAGGGGGATAAAGGTGTCCCGGGCATCCTCACCGTGGCTGACCAGGGCCTCGGCCAGCTCCCATCGCTGGTCCAGGTCGATGCGGCGAAGTGCCACGCCAAGGGCCAGCCGAACCTTGGGGGATTCCTCGATACGAGCACGGCGTGCCATGGCTGCGATGGCAGCCATGCCGGGTGCCTGGCGATCGACAAGCAACCGCACGGCCCAGCGACGGAGATGCTCGTTCGGGTGCTCCAGGAGTTCCATGATGTCTGGTTCCTGCAGGTCTCCAACCAGGGAGAGGGTCCAGAGCGCACGAAGCTGTGCGAGATGGTCGGGGCCAGCCTGGAGCTGCCGCCGGAGGCGCTTGCGTGCCTGCGGCATATCGTCACCCCGTACGGCACGCTCGTGCAGAATCCTGCGAGCATGTCGCACGATCCACTCGTTCCGGTGTTGATGAAGTTCCGCCAGCTGAACGGATGTTTCTGCTCTCAGGTTGACGCTGCGTCGCTCGGGGTTCCCGTACGTGACCTTGTAGATTCTGCCCGTGGTGCGATGACTGCCATCACTGTCATGGCATTCGCCGAAATCGTGCCAGTCGGAGATGAAGACGCCTCCGTCCGGGCCGTACTTGATCGAAAGGCCCCGGAACCAGGGGTCATTGGCAAACAGGACATCCCTGCTGTGGTTGCCGATGTAACTTGATTGTCTTGGTACCAGCAGGTCATTGTTGACACGATTGCCGTGAAGATTGTTCGTCAAAAGCGTCCCGCGATATTGATCTGGCCAGTTGTCCCCGTAGTAGATCATGGCCCCGCAATGGGCGTGTCCACCGCCAGCGACCGAATGGCTGTCCGTTGTCTGGCGCGAACTATGCCATGCCCCTCCTCCCCAGTGCAGGTGGTCATTGATCGCCTGGATGCGGGCATAGGCGTAGGGGTTGTCAT
>JAPYUD010000420.1:0-3707 GCA_029936215.1 Pirellulaceae bacterium
CCTCAAGGTCCGGGCGAGCATGCAGCAACTGGGCCTGCCGCCGGAGACTGCCCGTTCCGACACGACAACCGGCCGGTAGTTGTTCCAGCGAGCTTCCACCCTTCGCAAGCAGTACATCGGCGACACTCGCCCTGGCCGGTACAGCAGCCAACGACAGTCCTTCAATCAGGTCGGTCGGCAGGTCCTTGAGGCTGTGGACGGCCAGGTCGATTCTCTCCTCAAGCAATGCCCGCTGGATCTCCTTGGTAAAAACACCCTGCGCTCCAAGGTTCTCAATCGGCCCTTCGCCGACATCGCCCTGGGTGGTGATCAAAACCAGCTCGATGTCAATATCGAGCCGGGAAAGCTGGTCTGCCACCCAATCTGCCTGCCAGCGAGCCAGCCGGCTGCCACGGGTCCCAATACGTAGTGTGGATCTTGGTGTCATCGGTCGATGGGGTCGTCTGCCAGGCCAGTTGACACATGATCATGCCGGCCAATAGGAATGTCAGGGATCTGCAGAAGGGTCAGGATCGTCTTCGGATAACTCGTCGTCTGAGAGATCCGTCTCCTCTTCTCCAGCATCCCCTGTTTGCAGGGATTGTTTGATCATTTTCGGGATTATCGGGAAACCATTGGTCTCGGAGGAATACTGTTGCCCCACAGGCACCACGACACCACAGCTAACCACGAACTGGATTGCCTGGTCGATCGTGATGTCCAGGTCGATGGTCTCGGATCGTGGTACCGTGATTATGAAACCGGTCGCTGGCATCGGGGAGGTTGGCATCAAGACGCTGATCATTGGTTCCTGGGACCGCTCTTGAACTGCTTTCATCCCCTCCCCGGTGACAAACCCGATTGACCAGACTCCCTTGCGAGGATACTGGACGGCCACCACCTGCGTGTATTCCACCTCGTGGTCTGTGAAAATGAAGTCGGTAACCTGTTTGACCGAGGAGTAGACATTGCGGATCACCGGGAGCCGTATGATTGTTCGATCAACGACTGCCCAGAGAAAATGTCCCACACCGGCCGCCAGGAATTTTCCCAGCAGGTAGAGCACCATGATGAAGACGCAGAGGAAAACCGGGACGACATAAACCGGCTTGAGATAGGCATCGTCTACGAAGGCATAGTAACAGTCGCGTGGGGAGGCAGTCTTCAGGTCCAGTTCGCTGGATACCTTGTCGGCAATCGTGAATGGAATTCCCTCGTCCGTGCGCGGCAGAACAACGTAGACCCTCTTGTTTCGGTCAAATTCCTTTCTCCCCTCCCTGCCGATCCGCAGAGGCCGGTCATGGGGAACGGTTTCCACATCCCAGAGCGATTCGACCACGATGTAACGGACAGCCGATTCGACCGGGCTGAGGACATAGTAGTGGACAAGGGACCAGGCCCAGAGGAAAAGAGCGATCGTCAGCAGCGGTGGCAGGAGAACTGCCAGTCCACGAATTACGGCTTTGCGGAACGGGCGATTACGCACGGAGCGATTCGTGTTGGAGAGATTGTCAGTAGCCATCATGCACTTTCCGCCGTGTGATCAATGAACCACGTTATTGCCAAGAGCGATTGTCGCCGTCCGACACATTCTTCCCGCTCCAGCGATCAGGTGCAAGGGACCCCGTTTGCTTCCTCTTGAATCCATTCCCTTCTTCTCTCGGTACCGGTAAGCTCCTGGCGACCATCAGCAGATCGACGCGGGACGCTCCGGCCCTGAGCAGGATGCGAGACAGTTCTCCAGCGGTTTCTCCCGTTGTCATGACATCGTCAATAAGTAGGATTCGCTGGCCGGTCAAATCATGACCAGGCCGGATCCTGAAAGCTCCTCTCACGTTTCTTTTTCGTTGGCCCATCGGGAGCATCGCTTGCTTCTGTGTTGGGCGGTGATGGACAAGCAACATTACAGCTGGCAGGGACTCCAGCCGTGTTTGCAAGCCACACATGATTCGTTCCGCACCGTTGAAACCTCGCTGCAACTGACGACGCCAGTGAACAGGTGCTGCCGTGATCAGCGAGTAGGACTGCCGGGCCAACTGGCAGGAAAGAGCATCTCCGACAAGTTGCCCGATTCCAAAGGCGAGTGGTGCCCCCCCTGGCCTCTTGGCGGCCAGGATCACATCACGTAGCAGGCCACGGTAAAGGCCCAGAGAATAAGCCCCTGTAAAAGGGTGGTGGGCATCCCGGCAAAATGAGCAGGGCAGATGGAACGGAGCTGCCGGCGCTGCACATTGAGGACAAGCCAGGTAGGCCAGGCCAGTCAATCCATGGGCACAGTCTGAGCAGATTGACAAGCCTTCTTCCGAGCCGCCACAAATGAGACAAAAGCCCGGACATACTAGATCAAATAGACGTCTCCCCAGCTGCCTGAACATCGTTTCCCTTTCCATGCAGGTCCTTGAAGGGACTGCCTTGACGACAACCAGCCCCTGTCCTATCGTACTGCCCTCCAGCAGGTTATTTCTTCCCTTTTCGGGTCACCCCGGTGACGTAGGACCGTGGCGTTGTCAAAGAGTCAAAGAGCAATTCAAGCCCACGGTCAGCCAGTCAGTGAGTTGATGGCGCAGGCATTGGCGAACCCGGACCTGATCTCCCTGGCCGCCGGTTTCGTGGACCAGCAGACATTGCCGGTGGAGCCGGTGCGAACGGCAATCGAGACGATCCTCAAGGATGAGGTGACAGCGTGCCAGGCTCTTCAATATGGAACAACGGCAGGGGATGAACCGCTTCGGCAGGCCATCCTTGCAATGACACTTGAGGCCGATGGTATGGCGGCCGACAGTCGTGCGCCGACGGTGGGCCAGGTCGTCCTGACTGCTGGCAGCAACCAGCTGCTCCACCTGGTTGCCGAAACGCTGCTGGACCCTGGGGACATCGTGATCTGTGCCAGCCCCAGTTACTTTGTCTTTCTGGGGATCCTTGGCTACCTGGGAGTACGGGCTGTCGGAGTCGATGTAGACGCTGAGGGGATGCTCCCTGGTCGGCTGGAACAGACACTCGAGCAACTGGAGCGACAGGGAGATCGCGACCGCATCAAGGTAGTCTACCTGGTGCCTTACTCTGACAATCCGGCCGGGATCACGATGTCGGCAAAAAGAGGAGAGGAAATACTCGAGATTGTGTGCCGTTGGTCCGGTGACCAGCGAATCCACCTGATCGCTGATGAAGCTTATCGCTCGCTCCAGTATGAGGGAGAGAATGTTCCCAGCATTCGCTCTCTCGATCACGATGGACAGACGGTGATTGTGGCAGGGACATTTTCCAAGTCTTTTTCGCCAGGCATGCGCGTGGGCTGGGGGATCCTCCCGGCCGAGATGGTTGATCCCCTGCTGGACCAGAAAGGGAATATTGATTTTGGCTCCCCGTTTTTTAACCAGCGGGTGATGCGAGAAGTGGTGTCGTCAGCCCTCTACGGTGACCACATCGAGAAAATCCGGGCAGCATACCAGGAAAAACGTGACACCCTGCTTGCGGCAGCAAGCGATCATCTTGCCATGATCAAGGGAGTGAAGTGGCAGCCTCCGACAGGAGGACTTTATGTCTGGCTGGAACTTCCCGGGGAGGTCAATACCGGGCCGGGTGGGACCCTGATGGCAGCAGCGATCAACGCGGGTGTGCTTTATGTTCCAGGTGAGTATTGTTTTCCGTCCGAAGGGGAGGGAGTGCGTTACAATTACATTCGACTAAGTTATGGAGTGCAGTCGGTGGAGCGAATTGAACAGGGGATT
>JAPYUD010000017.1:0-11643 GCA_029936215.1 Pirellulaceae bacterium
GCTGGTGGTGACGCTGGTGGTGACGCTGGTGGTGACGCTGGTGGAGACGCTGGTGGTGACGCTGGTGGAGACGCTGGGGGTGACGCTGGTGACGACGCTGGTGACGACGCTGGTGACGACGCTGGTGACGACGAAGACTAGCGTTAGCAGAACGTTAGCATCGACAACTCAAATGGCAGCCTCGCAACGAAGGAGCGAGCATGGGGCGAAGTCGGGCCACGGGTGTAGCCAGTGTTTATCCAAGCACTGGTCAACAGACCGGGCCCGGTTTCGACTTCACGGCTCATATTCGTTATCTCTGTGAGGATGTCTGCTCACGGATTCCAGAACTCGGACATATTGATATGTCGCGAGTGGCTGTTTGCTATAGCCAGGCACGAAAGCGTGTACGACACGGCCTTCACGCCTCACTCACGCCGCTGCGCTTTGAGAATGGGGCCCAAACTGGTATTCGCCGTGGCCGCCGGTACACCTGCCAGCAATTACTTGACGCGAGTGGGCAGGAGATACTCTACATTCTCCGATTCTACCTTCCACGCTTCATGGATGAGGATTTCGAGCAGAAGCTCAGCACCGTTTTCCATGAGCTTTGGCATATCAGTCCTAATTTCGACGGTGATCTTCGACGTCATCGCGGTCGCTGTTACATGCATACTCATTCTGAAGCGGCATATAACGCCCAGATGAAATTACTTGCCCAGGACTGGCTCGATCGACGCCCTCCCCACGAGATCTATCGTTTCCTGGAAAAGAACTTTGACCAGCTTGAGAGTGACCATGGTCGCGTGTTGGCGATCCGGATTCCTCGGCCGAAGTTAATTCCCCTGGATTCCTGACTGCCATCCTGCTTGATAGGGGAGATCCAGTCCCCTAGAGTCAACCTATCACCATGTTGATCAACACGATTTCGGGAGTTCGTGATGAAGCGACCTTTTTTGACTGCAGTTCTTGGTAGAACCTGTTTCCTGGTAGTAACCCTGGCATCAGGTGTACTCCTCTCTCAACAGCAGGATCCCAAATGGGTGGCCATGGATTACGGTCCCTACATGACCCATTCCTTTCAGGCAGCAGAACCATCCGGGAATATCGCTTACAAGGGAATCCGGATTCGACTGGGTGATGCGGGCGAATCGGTTCTTTTCGACTCCGATTTATTGCGATTTGCCGGCGGTTGGCTGGAGAGCGATTTGGACTGGCGCAACGTGATGTTCGATGGTTCCCATGGCACACATCCGCATGTGCTGGGAGAACAGGTTTTTGGGACTTCTGTACTCCCCGGCTGGGCTCACGACGGGAGTTTTGAGGATCCCCGAGAATTGCCCTATGGACCACTTTCACATTCACATTCCCGTTACAAGGGGCTTTACCTTCACGGGAATCGGGTGATTCTCTCTTACACGGTCGGCAAGACAAGCCTGCTTGAGATGCCCTGGCTGGCACGCAACGACTCCATTTCCGCTCTTGCCAGAACAATGGAAATAGCACCTCACGAGGATCCGCTACAGGTCACATTGAGCCAACGTCCCAGTGGGCTGACAGCTTCCACCAGTCCACTTCCATCAGGAACGCTTGTCACTTTCCGACTTCCTCCCGCAAATCCAGATAACCAGGGTGACGATGCTGCGGTGCAAAAGCTGTTTCCCCAGAAACTGCTTGGCCACTGGAGTTTCGACATCGACGAGGAGGAAAAGGTCAACAACAGCGTGAGCGCATCCCACGCAGGGCTATCGACGACGAGCACACAGGAAAAGGGAGTTCATGGCCAGGCCTTGCGATTTACCGGAAAGGACCGGGTAACAATTGCAGACTCCCAGTTGCTGAAAATGGGGCTTAACGATTACAGCATCACCGCCTGGGTAAAGACAACCAAGGGAGGGACGATTTTTTCCCGGGGACCGGCCAAGGGGATCTGGGAGCCAAAGGGAAAGACCTTCTTTATCAGGGGTGGAAAACTTGGTTTTGATATCGGCTGGGTAGGAACGGTCACTTCGAATCGGCCGGTAGTAAACGGAAACTGGCACCATGTCGCTGTGACCTGTACTACCGACGGCACGACTCGCTTGTATGTCGATGGCCACCCGGACAACACAAAAAAACTAGCCTCACCGGTAGACCCCAAACACGTAGTCAAGATTGGGCACACCGCTGACAATTTCATCGCCCCGCTGTCAGGTGCCCTGGATGATGTAACATTCCACCAGCGGGTACTGGGGGAAGATGAAATTGCCCACCTGGCGGGTGTTAAGGTTGCTGCCCGTCGATCACATGCGGTGGCCTTCATGGGATCAGCGAGTGCCACGCTTATCGATGATGACAGGAATCTCCGCCTCCAGATTGCTCCGTCGAGAAAAACAACACAGCTGACCGCATTATTCTGGCACGGTGCGGAGGAGAGAGTAGAGGAGCTGGGAAAAATGAAATTGAACGAGGTTCCCGATTCCCTCAAGACACTCACTGCCGGCGGCCCCGGGCGTTATGCAGAAACAATAATCACAACCGAGGGTAAAAGTGGTGAGGCCAGGGGGCCGTATGCAATTGACGAGCTTTCACTCCCACGAGACAACCCCTGGAATTCCTGGATGCGAATTGGTGGTTTTGATTTCTTCAAGGATAGCACCAGGGCGGCAATCTGCACCTGGAGTGGCGACGTCTGGACCGTGGAGGGGATCAAGGGGGACCTCACGGAACTCCGTTGGCGGCGAATTGCGACAGGTATGTTCCAGCCGCTTGGCCTGAGAATTGTCGACGATGTCATTTACGTTGGATGTCGTGACCAGGTGACCCGTCTGCATGACCTGGATGGCGACGGCGAGATGGATTTTTACGAGAGCTTCAACAACGACCACCAGGTAACGGAACATTTCCACGAGTTCGCCATGGACCTGCAGACAGACAGGGCGGGAAATTTCTACTACGCCAAGTCCGCTCGTCATGCAAAGGACTCTGTGGTGCCACATCATGGCACGTTGATCAGGATTTCCCCGGACGGGGCAACTTCCCAGATCGTCTGTAATGGTTTCCGGGCAGCAAATGGTGTCGGAATCGGTCCGGCCGGCGAGTTGGCAACCAGTGACCAGGAAGGGCACTGGACTCCTGCCAACCGGATTAATTTCTGCAGGCCTGACGGTTTTTACGGCAACATGTACTCGTTTCATCAAGGCGAGCGTCCGACCACTTATGACCCTCCCCTGGTATGGCTTCCCAAGAACGTTGACCGCTCACCCGCCGCCCAGCTCTGGGTTTCAAGTAAATCGTGGGGTCCGTTTGAAGGACAGATGCTCTCAACTTCTTATGGCACGGGAAAACTCTGGCATGTCATGCAACAACAGGTAGACGGAGTTTCCCAGGGTGCGGTAGCAGCCTTCCCCGTTCGTTTTCCTACCGGCATCATGCGTGGACGCTTCCACCCACTCGATGGACAACTCTACCTCTGCGGCCTGGTGGGCTGGAGTTCCAGTACTGGCGTGGATGGCGGTTTCTACCGTGTGCGGCGTACAGACAAACCAGTCAACATGCCGGCATCGTTTCGCGTCGTGGAGGATGGGATCTATATAGGTTTCACCGACAAGTTATCAGCTGTCGCAGCTGTCGACATCGATAATTATGCAATTGAGCAGTGGAACTATCGCTGGACGGGGAATTACGGGTCACCCCACTTCAAGGTTTCCAATCCCCGCGCCCAGGGACAGGACGAGGTTGAAGTCTGGGATGCGGTATTGCAGCCGGACGGGAAAACCATTTTCCTGGAGATTGAGGATCTCAAGCCGGTGATGCAGATGCAGGTCAGCTATAACCTGAAAGACACGGGTGGCCTGCCTATCAAGGGCGATATCTGGATGACGATTCACAAGGTTGGTCGGCGGGACAAATGAGGACGATGAATCCACATTGACCCGCCATAGAGCCATCGATATCCTCCGTCCCATTGAGCACAAGTTCTCGACGTGCTCTTTTCCCGACCGAAGACGGATCTCATCCATGCGCGCAGTCCTGTTGATTACCATCACCTTCACGATCCCCCTTGTCGCTTGCTCCCACCTGGTTAAACCGCGTTGGACGCTGGATTCCCAGGAATCGCCGGAACTGCTGGAAAAAGCAAGGATGGCAGCCGATTCGATTGTGCTGGAAGTCATGTTTGTCCACATCGCACCCCATCACAACCAGGCAGACTCCCGCCTCTGGAATGACCTGGACGAGACTCACCTGCCTATTGACCTGCGACGGATCCTGGATGCCAATGGCCTGCGATGCGGCCTGATCGGCGGATCCCTTCCCGAGTCTCTTGAACAGTTGATCGAGGCAGATCGCAACACAACGGATGTGGATCAGCGTAGCGGCAAAGTGCTGTCTCAATCCGGCAGCCGAATACAGCGCATGCAATTCCGATCAGGCCAACCCGGTAGGATTGTCGTGAGTCCTACCGTACACGAGCAGCTTTCCGTGTTGCTCACCGAAGGAGATTACACCGAAGGCAAAACCTATCAGCATGCCCAGTGCCTGCTTGGATTGCGAAGTTATCCACTTGGTGACGGGCGTGTTCGCCTTGAAATGGCCCCTGAAATTCACCATGGCCAGGCACGGACACAGTTTATTGGGCAGGATGGATCCTGGTTACTCAAATCGGACCGTGAAATTGAGCGGTTCGATCAGCTGGAAATTGACCACATGCTTGCTCCCGGCCAGTCCCTCGTGCTTTCCAGCTCTCCCAAATCACACGGGATCGGGAACAGCTTTTTCAATGACACCATGGCACCCACGGAAACTACGATTGTCGTCCTGATCCGCCTGGCCCAAACCCAGCGTGACGACCTGTTCAAGGTAGACTAGTCCCGGTTCATTGATCGAGGCTTTCTGGCAAGTGGGATTTCTGCCCACTTGCGGTCATCTCAACGGCTTTCATAATGGAAGTTTGCCTTCATCGCCCAGGAGATTCCACGCATGGCGCTTGTCCCACTCGTTACGATACTGGATCACGCTGCTGAAAATAGCTACGGTGTGGCCGCTTTTAACGTTAACAACATGGAGCAGATTCAGGCCATCATGGAAGCTGCCGAGGAAACCGACTCACCGGTGATCGTGCAAGCGTCACGGGGTGCCCGTGCCTACTCGCAGGATGCTTACCTTCGACACCTGATGCTGGCTGCGGTTGAGCTTTATCCACAGATCCCTGTTGTCATGCACCAGGATCATGGGAACAGTGTCGAGACCTGCCAGAGTGCTATCGAGAACGGCTTCACTTCAGTGATGATGGATGGGTCTCTCATGGAAGATGGCAAGACACCCGCAGACTTCGATTACAACGTGAAAATCACCCGCCAGGTTGTTGAGCTGGCCCATCCCCAGAACGTCTCGGTGGAAGGAGAGCTGGGATGCCTGGGATCGCTGGAAACCGGAATGGGTGACCAGGAAGATGGACATGGTGCGGAAGGCATGCTCTCGCATGACCAGCTACTAACCGATCCGGAAGAAGCAGAGCAATTCGTGGCGGAAACAGGAGTTGATGCCCTGGCTGTGGCGATTGGCACCAGCCACGGGGCTTACAAGTTCACCCGGCAACCTGATGGGGAGGTGCTTGCCATGGAACGTATTGAGGAAATCCACCAGCGACTTCCCAATACCCACCTGGTCATGCACGGCAGTTCCTCTGTCCCACAGGAACTGCAGGATATCATCAACGAATTTGGTGGGGAGATCCGTCAGACATGGGGTGTACCGGTCGAGGAGATCCAGCGTGGCATCCGTCATGGAGTACGCAAGATCAACGTGGACACCGATAACCGCATGGCAATTACTGGCGCCATCCGTCGAGTACTGGCAGATGCCCCATCAGAATTTGACCCCCGGGCATACCTCAAGCCAGCACGAAGTGCAATGAAACAGGTCTGTATCGACCGCATGACGGCATTCGGCCAGGCTGGACAGGCAGCGAAGATGCGCCAGGTAACTCAATAATTCAGCGATCTGGCAATCCTTATGGCCAGACTGGTTCAGGATCGCGCGCGGTTGTCGTTGCCCCAGATCGCCTTGAGGAGTAAAATTCCGCGTTGCTTGGAATGCCACCGGGGAAAATCCCCGGGGATACTCTCCTGGACGTCAAGGAAGACGTGTTGATGAGTGCTGAAGCTCAATCCCGGTCGAATGATGGTCCTGGTGACTATTCCAGTCATTTTGAACAGCTTCGGCTTGCCAGCGAGGTGCTGGTGAACGAGGCAGGTGCGATTGATCATCTGGCAAAAAACCTGCCTGCTTCCTTTCCCGCGGCCCTGGAATTACTGCAACATACTGCCGGGAATGTGATTGTCACAGGAATGGGCAAGGCCGGCCTAATCGGCCAGAAGCTGGTAGCAACCCTGGGGTCCACCGGAACACCCAGCCATTTCCTGCACCCGGCGGAAGCGGTCCATGGCGACCTGGGCAGGGTACGAGCCGGAGACATCATCCTGGCCCTTTCCTACAGTGGTGAAACCGAGGAGATCCTTCGCCTGCTTCCTGCATTTGAGAATATTCCAGTGCCCATCATCTCCATCACGGCACGCCAGGAGAGTTCCCTTGGTCAACAGTCATCGGTCACCCTACCGCTGGGCAACTTTGATGAAGCCTGTCCGCTGGGACTCGCTCCCACCACCACGACTGCCGTCATGCTGGCGCTGGGGGATGCACTAGCCCTGGTACTGAGTCGCTTGAAAGGGTTCTGCCAGGACGACTTTGCCCGCTGCCACCCGGCCGGGAACCTCGGTCGACGACTGGCCAGGGTGATCGACGTGATGCGACCCCTGGACCAATGTCGTGTTGCCCTGGAGTCGCAGAGCGTACGTCATGTTTTTGTCGATGCCAGCATTCCAGGGCGCCGCAGCGGCGCTATCATGCTGGTAAACAGCGAGGGCCTGTTGACCGGCATCTTCACCGACAGTGACCTTGCCAAACTGCTGGAGCAGAAACAGGAAAAAACCCTGGACGACCAGGTCGCGGATGTCATGACACGTGACCCGATCACGGTAGATCTCGACGTCCTGATGGACGAGGCGGTGGAGATCCTTGCCAGCAGGCGAATCAGCGAACTTCCTGTTATCGACACCCGTGGACGCCCTCTTGGCATACTCGACATTACCGATGCGATCGAGTGGTGTCCCCGTCCAGTACAGCCTCTGGAATGGGATAAAAACACTCCCAGTCCAGAAACTGAAGATCCTGGAACTGTTCCCTTCCAGGGTTCCTGACCACACCACCTTCCTGGAATCGCGAGATCACCATGAATTCTCCCCCGGCATTCTCGGACATCGATTTGATTCTCTCCGATGTCGATGGCGTCCTAAGCGACGGGGGGATCATATTCAATAACCAGGGAATCGAGATGAAGAAGTTCCATATCCGGGACGGGCTGGGAATCAAGCTCTGGCAACGTGCGGGTTACCAGTTTGGAATCCTGACTGCCCGCACCTCCCAGATCGTCAAACTGCGGGCTGCAGAACTGGGAATCAATATTGTTCGCCAGGGATTTGAGGACAAGCTGCCCGCGGCAATCCAGATCATCGAACAACTCAAACTTCAACCCTCCCAGGTTTGTTACATCGGTGACGACCTGACCGATATTGCCGTGATCCGGCATGTCGGGCTGGGTGCTGCAGTAAGCAATGCGGTCGAGGAAGTCCGCCAGGTTGCAGATTACCTGACAACCTCTGCCGGTGGCATGGGAGCTGTCCGAGAGTTGATCGAGATGCTGTTAAAAGAAAAAGGCCGCTGGCAAGACCTGATTCGCCACTACGATGGCAACCAGACCCCGTTATTATAATTCCACAGAGAAAAAGTCCATGTTCCGGCGTTTCACGGAAGCCCTGACATGCCTGGCAGTCCTCTTGATTGCCCACGGTGCCTACGTCCTGGTCATCGTTCCCTGGATCGATGCTCCTCTGCTGGCCAGCAAATCAACCGAACCCGACATCTGGCAAAGCCCTCCCTCAGCGAACCTGGAAGCTCTCCAGAGACTCTTCCCACCGGATGCATGGCAGTTACATTCTCCAAAATCCATCGAGAGCGAACATGCCATCCTCCTCTTCCAGGAATACAAGCCGGGGGAAAACGAACTGGTCCTGACTCCCTGCACCATCGTGGTTTTTTCCGGCATCGGTAAGGAGGGGACAAGCCGTCCTTACATCCTGCAGTCGCCGCAGGGAGCTGTCATTCGCAGCGATGATATCCTCGAACTGACCCAGTCCAGTAGCGGCATGGTCTCTGCTGGACGCCTCGTCGGAAGTGTCTCGATTCACAGTCCGGAGACGGAGCCCGGCAAGGGGGATGCGGTACGCATCAATACCCGCAATGTACAGATTGATCACCAGCGCATCTGGACTGCCAATGACGTTGACTTCCAGCTCGGTCCTCACCACGGCCGCGGCCGTGACCTGGTGATCAATCTCTCGGACGTCGACAATCTCGGCGGACGGGTCGAACAGGGAATTGCAGCAGGACAGGTTGATTCCATGGAACTTATTCATGTGGAAGAGCTTCAACTCCAGGTAAGTGCCAATCCACTGGACCTGGACAACCCCCTGACAAAAGAACCGATCGGTGAGCCAGTCCTCCTGGATATCTCCTGTGATGGCCCCCTCCGTTTTGATTTCCCCAATCTCCAGCTTTCGCTGGAAGATAATGTACACCTCTCTATCGAGCGGCCCGGGAAACCAACTGACCAACTGACATGCATGCGATTGGAGCTCTCCTTTGCTCAACCGGTCCGGCAGGAAACCGGGGCAATAACGCCAACCAGCCAGGAGACTCCTGCCCTGGCTGCCACTTCCACCCTGACACCTCGCAGGCTTGTCGCCACGGGCAACCCGGCGATCATACAGAGCCCCTCTTCCAACGCGATCGTCCGAGGCCGCCAGCTCTCCTATGAGTTTGCTAACCGCAATCTCGTGATTGATGACCCCCAGCGATCCATTGTTACTTATGGAGACAACCGCATCATCGCCCGCTCGATCGCTTACCAGTTGCCCGTGGAGGATACGGATCTCGGCCAACTTCATGCACAGGGTGCAGGGACATTTGAACGAAAACTGGACGACAACCGCTCCTTCCTTGCCAGCTGGAATGGTCATTGCCACCTGCAGCGTCACGACGACGAGCACGTGCTGTCATTAAACGGTAATGCGATTGTGTCACTCGGCGAAAAACAACGTATCGGCAGTGACCAGTTACATATCTGGCTGAAGAAGGTCCCCCTGGTGACCCAGCAACCATCTCACGAAACACTTCCATTACTCGTGGAACCTGGCAGTGGAGAAAATCCGCAACCAGGTGACCGACCGGAGGTGGCCCGGCGAGGTTTGGTGATCCGTCCCATCAAAATGGCGGCGATCGGGCGCGTTGAACTGGATACCAGCCAGCTCACCGTTCGCACTGCCCGGGCCGAGCTCTGGATCCGTCGTTTCCCCCAGGCCAACCTGCCAGCGACCGCTCCCCGATCCAATAGTGTCCTGCCATTTTCCCTGCCAGATAATCCGGCCCGGACGACTTCCAATTCCAGGATCTCCGTGAGTGGCGACCTGGTGCGGGCCCAGTTACTTGATTACGGTGGCCAGCCGGCGCTTAGTGATGTAACGATCCAGGGCAACGTCACGGTCAAGCAACTCTCCAACGAGAACACACCTGCAAGGCCCCCATTCCTGATTCATGGTGAATCCTTACAGATGCAACGGGCCTCAAATGGACTCGCTGCTTTTGAGGTCAAGGGGAACCTCTCACGGGGGAAACCCGCCTGGATTTCAATTTCCTCCCTCGAACTGTCAGGGTCGAGCATCCTGCTCGACCAGCGAGATAACCAGATCCGGGTGGACGGGGGGGGCCAGCTAACCATGCACCCCGCCGTCAACGAAAAACCGGGCCAGGCTACCAGGCAGGTTACCTGGAAAAAACACTTGCTCTTTGATGGTTCATCAGCACGGATGGAAGGGGACATTGAATCCCGGGCTCATCACCAGCTCGAGGATGGACGCTCCCTGGACATGGTGATCATGAGTGGTGAACTCGAAATCCAGCTTTCACGAAAACTCGACCTTGCCCATCCCCGTTCCAAGAAACCGCCCGAACTGTCACGCCTCATTTTCAGTGGTGATGTATTTCTGCAGAACCGGACCCGGGACAAAACGGGCCGGGACCTGACATCTGACCAGCTCCAGGTTGGCCGGCTGGTTGTCAATCAACAGACCGGTCGAATCCTGGGCGAGGGGGCTGGCTGGGTAAGCAGCATCTTCCGACAAGGCAGCGTGGCGGATGCTGACCCGGTTTCTCCGGGGGGAGGGGTGCCAACTGGCAGGGAAAAATTGACTCACCTGCAAGTTCACTTCGACAATGGTTTTAACGGAGACTACAACGAGCGGATCCTACGATTCCTTGGGCGTGTTCGCAGCATCTATGACCTGGTTGACAACTGGGAAGAAAATAGCAGCCCCGAAAAACTAGGGAAGCCCGGCCAGCAAGGGGCGGAACTCCACTGTGAGCAACTCACGGTGGCCGATCTTTCTGTCATCGGGAGCCGGGGGGTCGAACTGGAAGCAATTGGCAACACCTATATCGAAGCACAGTCATACGTTGCCCTGGCACACCGGCTGACATTCTCCCAGGCCAAGGAGATGCTGGTACTGGAAGGAGGCAGGCAGGATGCCCGCCTCTGGCTTGATGAAAACAAGACCCCGACACCCAATGCGGCAGCTCGCCGGATCAGTTACCAGGTACGGACTCGCAAGGTGGAAGTCAACGGGGCAAGTCACCTGGACCTTAACCGTCTTCGTCAAATAGTACCGCAGCCGTCTCCCTAGCGATCTGCCGCTTTCCGCTGCTGCTGGTATTTCGTCCGGTACTTCTGCCACAACCGCGTGTGCTTGTTCATCAGGTCGACCTGGCGACCCTGGATGAACGCCAGCTCAACATGGCTTGTCGTTTCCAGCGGGTTTCCCGAGGACACAATCAGCGTGGCGTCTCGGCCAACCGCAATGGAACCAACCCGGTCCGCCACACCAAGTATTCTCGCCGGTGAAAGCGTGATCGCCTTGATCGCCTCCTCCACCGGTAATCCAAAAGCTGCTGCAGTAGCCGCGTGGTAAGGCAGGTTCCGGACATTGGATGCACCAAAACGGCCATTGGAAGCAATGCAGAACGGGATTCCAGCCTGGTGAAGTCGCGCGGGCAGTGTAATGGGGGCATCGTTGTCGTCATCCTGTCGACGTGGCAGCCGGTAAACGCTCCCCACGATCACCGCCACGTCATGTTGTTTCAACAGGGCCGAGCAGGAAACGGCGTCATAGCCGCCGAAAATAATCAAGCGGACCTGGTGGCGAACAGCGAATGCAACAGCGGCCTGGATCTGGGAAATTGTGTTGGCCGAAACAATGATCGGCTGCTTCCGTTCAAACACCGGGATCATCGCTTCCAGGCGGAGATCCCTTAAATGCCCCGGATCCTGCCGGGATTGCATGTAGAGCCGTGCCTGCTTGAATGTCTCTTCGAGCATTTCAAGCTGTTTGTCACGTTCCTCGATCTGGTCCTTCGTCGATTTCTCAACCCACCAGTCACTCACCGGGGCCATCAGCGGCCAACGAACATGCATCCCGACTCCTGACTTGACTGTCAGGTCCTCCCAGGTCCTTT
>JAPYUD010000017.1:11653-21080 GCA_029936215.1 Pirellulaceae bacterium
GTACAGGCCGCCGGCCGATGGCAGGAGCATGTCCTCCCAGGTCCAGCCATCAAGCTGAAGGACTGCTGACTTGCCCGACAGGATGCCGCCGGTCGGGGCAGTGAGGGCAAGCAGGACACCATTGCTGCGGGCAACCGGGATCAACTCGCTATCCGGGTTGACTGCGACCTCCGCACGAACGTTGGGATTCAGGTTTCCTGTTTCACTTTCATCCCGTGTAGCACGAATCGAGTTAATCTCAACCAACCCCAGGTTCGTGTAGGCATCGAAGAGGGCCGGGTAAAGATGCTTGCCTGTAACATCAATCTGCTCTGTCCCCTCTGGCAATTTCAGCTGCGAACCAACCGCGATAATTCGACCCTTGTCGAACAACACGGTTCCTCCGGCCAGGGTCTCACCTGAAACCGTGTGAACCGTTCCACCTGACAGGGCAATCGGGTGATCCTGTGGGGCACCCGGGATTTCATCCGAGGCCGCCAGTCCGGAAACCACCAGGAAGGAACAAAGAAGGGAAACCAGTTCTTTTCTTGCGATCATCAGTCACTTTCCAGGGAGTTAAAAAATCTCAGCTATCGCAGTTCAATGATCAGCCTATTCCTGTCGTTCCAGCAACATCTGCAACTGTTGCAATCTGCTCTGGGAATCCTGGTCATGTTGGCTGTGCCCCTGACCATGATCATGATGGTGGCAGAAAATATCCTCGCGCGGCCAGAGTTCCTCATCAGCAGGAGAACTCTCGCCAGGAGCCAGCATCGCTTCGCCCGAGAGCAGGACTTTCTGGATCAGGGCTGCTCGCCGCTTGTCCCGATCCTGGCGCAAGCGTGTATCCTGCTGGCGGTCAAAGTAACGTCGCCCGTCAATCCATGTTTGTTCACAGCGTGCAAAGACGCTCAGCGGGGGGCCACTCCAGACAACAAAATCTGCATGCTTACCCACTTCAAGAGAACCAACATACTTTTCGATGCGAAGCTGTCGGGCAGGATTAAGCGTGACGAACTTGAGGGCTTCTTCCGGCGCGACACCGCCGTATTTCACCGCCTTGGCTGCCTCGTGATTGAGATGCCGGGCAAGTTCCCGATCGTCCGAGTTAAAGGAGACCACGACGCCCGCCTCGTGCATCAGTGCACCGTTATAGGGAATGGCGTCGTACACCTCGATCTTGTAGGCCCACCAGTCCGAAAAGGCAGATCCCATCGCCCCATGCCTGGCCATCGCATCGGCAACCTTGTAACCCTCCAGGATATGCTGAAAGGTACCAATCTGGATCTCAAAATCATCCAGCGTACGGATCAGGGCAAGTATCTCGTCCTGCCGGTAGCTGTGGCAGTGGATCCAGCGTTTTCCCTCGACAATTTCAGCCAGGGCCTCCAGTTCCAGGTCATGACGGGGCGGCAGTCCCTTGCCAGTCTTTCTCCAGTCATCCCAGTCTTGCCGGTATTGCATCGCTCGCAGGAAACCATCCCGCATGATCTGTTCGACCCCCATGCGGGTCTGGGGATAACGGGTCGTGTACTCATCACCCCAGTTGCTCTGCTTGACATTTTCCCCCAGGGCAAACTTGATGCCCGCCGGTGCTTCGACAAACTTGAGTTCTTCATCAAGCAGTCCCCAGCGAAGCTTGATCACCTGATTCTGCCCGCCCACCGGGTTCGCTGAACCGTGCAGGATATTTGAACTGGTAACCCCTCCCGCCAGCTGGCGGTAGATGTTCACATCGTTTGCATCAATAAAATCACCAATTCGAACTTCTGCGGTAATTGCCTGGGTACTCTCGTTGATACCCCCATCGGACGCCATGTGTGAATGGCAATCGATGATTCCAGCCGAGATGTGTTTTCCCGTCGCATCAATCACAACAGCGCCCGCGGGAATATTGACCTTACTGCCGACAGCCACGATCCTGCCGGCGCGAACCAGCATCGAAGCATTTTCCAGGACACCGGCAGGCCCCGAGGTCCAGATGGTCGCATTCCTGATGACAAGGACTTTAGGCTGAGTCGCCGGACCCTTGGCTCCAAAAGCTCCCAGGGGGAAATTCACGGCAAAGCTTGCTGGCTCCGGCTTCCTCTCGGGGCTTGTTGATTTCTCCGTTCCTCCATCCGGTCTATCCTCGTTCGGCTGGTCCACCGGGTTGCTGGTATGTTCCCGGGCCGTTAATTCCAGCCGAGTTCCATCCGGCCATGTCCAGTGCCCGGTTCCTATCGGCTGGCCATCCTTTTCCGTTACCACCAGCGTCAACTGTATAAATCCCTTGCGGTCAAATGCTTCGGCAGGCACGACTCCACTCAGACGGGCATCCCGCTGGCTTACACGGGTGAACTTGACGAGCTTCTCTTCACTGGGGCTGGAATCCTGGTAGAGCTTCCCTGACAGTTTTTCCCCTTCCGAGGTGATCTCCAGTAGCCAGAATTTTTCCTTGCCGGTTAACTCATCCGCTGAAAGCTGCCACTGACCTGCAACCTCGATCCGTGCCGGCGCTGGCGAGACCCGGTAGCGTTTCCCACTCACCCAGGTTTCTTCAACCTTGGCACCGGAACGGAACACATTGCCGTCACTGACAACAAGGTTGGCAATTTTTCCTGGCTGAACTGTTCCAGCCAGTTCGGTGATTCCCAGCAGTTCCGCCGGAGCGGTTGTCAACGCCCTGAGTGCTGCCTGTTCGCCAAGCCCCCTTGCCACGGCCTTTTGCAGCCGCTTGAGGAAATCGCCACGCTCAGAAAGACCATGGCTGGTAAAGACAAAATTAACTCCTGCCTGCTCCAGGCGCGCGGGATTTTCTGGTGCCAGGTCCCAGTGCATCAAATCTTCAAGCGAAACGTCCATGGCGGCCTCGCTCGCACCAACGTTGGGGGCCTTGGGGAAAGCAAGTGGGACAATGACGCTGCGACCAGTATCTCGAATGGCATCCAGTCGCCGGTATTCACGCCCGGAACCACGGATCACCGCCTCGAGGGAAAACTCACGTGCGAAACGGTCAGCACGAAGAAAATACTGCTCGTTGGGCGCATCAAGAATGATCACCTGCTTCCCGGTACTGATCGAATCCAGGGCATCAAGAGCATCATTCCGTTCCGGCCGGGAGAGAGTACGATCTGCCCGGTATGTTTTCCAGGTGTCGATATTCCAGGCCACATCAAGCAACGTCTGCCGGGCCAGTGCCACTGCTCCCATTGGGGAATTGGGGTAATTGTCCCGGCCACGACCACGAGGAACTGTTAATCGCCCATGTTGCGTAACCCCGGATGCCAGGATCGCATGGCGACGTGGATCCTCCCCGGTTGTCACCAGTGCACTGCTTCCCTTGAGGATCCCGGTATCGGGGGCTACCAGGCGAATCGTGATTCCCTGGCTCCGCAGTGACTTGTCCAGGTCCAGGTTCACCTGGTAATGATCCCCGGCATCGAGCTGTGGGGTGATCAGTGAATTCCAGTGACTGGCCCCCTGGTTTTTCACACTTTCAGGGATGCTGACTTCCCCGTAACTGTCAATGAACCCTGCATAAACTGTCTTCCCTGCCAGGTCGATGACACGCGCCCCGGCAGGCACCTCGATCCTCGCCCCCACCGCGATGATACTTCGACCACGGATCAGCACTGTTCCCTTTTCAATTGCCTTGCCTGGCGAGATTACAATCCGGGCACCTGTCAGGGCATGGAGATTCGGTGCGTTTTCCTTGAGTCCCTCCAGGGGGCGTGTGGTCGGTTCACCAAGGATGACCCCCGGCACCATGAAGACAAACAACAACAGGATCCAGCATGGCAGTCTCATCACATGTCCTTTCGATTTCTTGACATTCCAGCAAAGCATGGCAGCGATCGAGGCATCTCACAGGAGCAGTCCCGGGTAGACCGTCTAGTGTAGTAACCTGTTTGGCCGTGGAGTAGAGACCAGGTTCACCTGCTGGCAAGAAGTTGTCTGATGGGGGATGCCTCGTTGAGGGTAATTGGACGCCCGGCAGGAGTGAAAACGGTCACTGTCGGATCCACCCCAAGGGCATGGAGCACCGTGGCATGGATCCCTGCGATTGTCTTGTCGTCCCGGACATTCACGGTCAGGTCCTGGGCAGTCAGGTCCGGATCCGGCGAGGTCTCACCAATCACCTGGCCGCCGAGAATGCCTCCACCGGCAAGCCCAATCGTGAACCCATGGGGCCAGTGATCACGTCCCTCGAAGGCATTGACTTTCGGGGTTCTGCCAAATTCACCACCCCAGAGTACCACCGTGTGCTGATGAAGATCTTTTTCCCGGAGTCGATCAAACAGTGCAGACATTGCCATATCAAGCACCTTGTTCAACTCGCCATGTTTCTCGTGGTTATTCGTATGGGTATCCCATCCCGCCAGCGTCACCTCCACGCAGCGCACACCGACTTCCACCAGTCGTGTGGCAGCCAGACAACCACGACCAAATGGCGTGTCACCAAATTGCTCCTTCACCGACAGCGGGACACGATCAATGTCAAATGCCTCAAGCTGGCTGGAGGACATCATCCTGATCGCCTGCCTGATGGACGGCACGTGGCGTGTCTTCTGGCGGTCAAGCTGCTTGAAACGTCCCCGGGCAAACTCCTGCTCAACGACATTCACCAGGTCATCAATTCGTCGAGAGGAACGATTCTCCGGCACCTGGGAATGCACATCCGGAACGGGCTGGCGGGGATCACCAATCTGAAAGGCATCGTACTGGGCACCCAGAAATCCACTCCTCGCTGGCCAGCTACTGGAGAGAATAGAAATATGGCGTGGAATCTGGACCTGATCGGAGAGCTGGTGACAGATCACCGATCCGAGCGATGGGTAAACAACTGTCGGTTGTGGTCGAAAACCATTCTTGACATAAGAAGTTGCTCGTTCATGATCCCCCTCCTTGCTGACAACGCTCCGCACCAGGGAAAGCTGGTCCATCCTGGTCGCCATGCGAGGAAGCTGGTCGCTGATCTTGATCCCTGGAACGTTGGTCGAGATCGCCCTGGATCCCGCAGCGATGTTCTTGCCGGGATGAGGGTCAAAGGTCTCCAGCTGACTGGGGCCTCCCTGCATCCAGAGAACAATCAGGCTCCGGGCCGGCTGACCACGATCTGCCGCTTCCTCATTCTGGGCAAGAAGTTCTGCCAGCGGCGTTAGCCAGCCGCCTGACAGGCCCCCGGCAAGTCCCAGCCCAGCAGACAGGAGCGTACGCCGGTTGGCATGTTCCCCTGGCCGGCAGGAACCCTGCCCGTTGATTGCTCGCCTGAGAGGCATATCACTTTACTCCCTCGCCACGTTTAATGATTCCAGGAAAACTCGCTGCTGTTGAGCAGTGTCCAGTAGAGATCTTCCATTGCCTCGGCATACTTGTCTGCCGAAGCTTCCTGGAGACGACGACGGAAGTGTTCCATCTCACGCTCGCTCGGCTCACGCGTCAACACACAGAGGTAAGCCATGCTAATTGCCTGGGAATTATTTTCAGCCAGTTGAGCAATCCGGGTCGACCCATTAAAGAGCGGATTTCCCATCGTTCGACGGTTTAACAGATCACCATTCATCATTAACAATCGCTGTGCCACTGTTCCCGAGTTCTGATCGAATTCATCGCGCCCCTGGTCTCCAAACCGCTCCAGGAACTCTCCCTGGTCGATAATCCGCGACAGTTGGCGAATGAAATTGGCCTCGGCATTAATCGTCCCCAGGCTCGCCGACTGGGAAATACCGCCCGCGACCTGTTCCGGGCGCAGCCGCGTGAGTGGAAAAACCGCCCAGTTCTGCTCGTGCAGCTTCCCTACTTCAAATTCTGTCCGGCTGTCCATGCGAAAGACCCGCAGGGAGCTGATGACCCGAACCAATCGCCGAAGGTCAAAACCATGCTCAATGAAGTCCGTTGACAGCAACTCCAGGCCCGGGGGATAGGGACCCTGCAGCGAAATATCATCAATCGGTTCAACCAGGGGCCTGCCAAAGAGGATCGCCCATGTTCGATTGACAGCGGTGCGGGCAAACGGCCGGTTCTCCCGGTGCGTCACCCAGCGAGCAAGCTGCTGGCGTCGAGAGCCACGGCCTTCGGTGAGCGACTCCAGAAAGGGAACCCGGGGGACAATGATTCCAGCTTCCTCCGCATCCAGGTACTGGTAACGATACTCGAGTTCCTGCTTGTCTCGAATTCCCAGCACCGAATTCTCTACCTGGCCGAAGTACGCAGCCAGTTGGTGAAAGTCCTGCTGGGTTCCTTCACGTGGCTGCTGCCTGGAACCAAGGACCACAGATCCCAGCTGGTCGTCATGACACTGAAGGCAATCGACACGCACTCCCAAAAGGGCCCGAGAGAGGTGGCCGGTGAGCACGACCGGATCTGGCTGGCCCCCGTTTTCCGGATCCACAGCCACGGTAAAAAAATTCACCTCCGGGGTATCCGTCCAGATCCCCTCTCCCTCGATAAGTTGTCTTGCCAGGAGATCGTAGGGGAGATTCAGCTGCAGCTGGTCGCTCAGCCAGGAAACAAAGCGGCGACGGCGAAACACCAGGAAAGGACCCTGATCGGCTCCTACCAGCGAGCGAGCATATCGCTCCGCCAGGTAATCGCTGCAGCGACGGTCCTCAAGTAGGTACTCCACCCAGTGTCCAACTGGATCTGCTCTGCCGAATGCTTCCAGGCTCCGCAGTTCCTCCAGCGACGGGATCGTGCCGGCCAGGCCCAGGGACAACCTCCGCCTGACAGTATCCAGGGGTGCTGGTCCGGCAACTGACAGCTGAAGTGACCGCCAGTATTCTTCAAATTCGAGATCGACTGCATCGACTGTTTCGCTGATTTCCTCACGGGCTGGCAGCTGGATCGCTTTCAGGCGTTTTTCCAGCCCGTCAGGCTGGAGCAAGCCGGCACTAACCGCCGCCAGGCCAAGAAACAGGGAACTGACAAAAAAGAGATCTCGTTTCCACACAACACTGCACCCGGAAAAACAGGTTACCCGCCTGGTCCTGTGGCAGGTACATTAATTATAGGTATCTAGCAGGGTATTGGGTAAGTATCAGTATTTCTGCCAGGAACCATGTGCAATGGGGCTGCAGGGGGCCGCGGAAGACTGGAGAAGCTAGCGAGATGGCCGATATCCCCAACAATCTCACCGTCACGACAGCTGGTCCTCACCGGGTATTGTTCACCCTTTCGGGGGCAGTCTGGCGGCGGGTCGCCGGCTTCCTCCACTGGCTTTTTGGTGTCGCCAGTGTAATCGCGGGCCTGGCGCTGTTGGCCACAATCCCTCTGCTCCAGATCCTTACCCTGGGATATTTCCTGGAAGCCAGCCGCCGGGTTGCCATGAGTGGCCGCTGGCGAGATGGTTGTGTTGGAATCGACAAGGCAGCACGTATTGGCAGTATCGTGCTGGGCAGCTGGCTGACCCTCTGGCCTGCACGTATTCTCTCGGGGTACTGGTATCATGCCACCCTGATCGACCCTGGAAGCAATCGATCCCGCACTCTCTACAACTGGCTCATCGTGCTGACGGTGGTTACCGTGGTGCATGTTGTCTGGGCCTGGTTTCGTGGCGGGCGGTTACGTGATTTTCTCTGGCCCGCCCCGTTCCGTCTTTTCCGGCAAGTCTCTCGGAAGGAGACCTATCGCCAGGCCCGCGACCGTCTATGGGAATTCGTGCTTTCTCTCCGGCTTCCCTATTACTTCATGCTCGGTCTGCGTGGTTTTCTCGGAGCGATGGCCTGGCTGCTTCTCCCCCTCCTGCTCTGTATTGGAGGAACAACCTTGCCTCCTGGCATTGCTCTGCTGAGCGGGCTGCTAGGTTATCTCCTGCTGACGCTGGTACTGCTCGTGCTCCCTTTCCTGCAAACCCAGTTTGCCTGCCAGCAGACCTGGTCTTCGATGTTCGACTGGCGAGCCACGCGCACTCTTTTCCGACATGCCCCGATCGCCTTCTGGTTTTCCTTCACCATCACCTTGCTGTTTGCGATTCCGCTTTACCTGCTCAAACTCGAGTTAACTCCTCGCGAGGTATTGATTCTCCCCAGCCTTGTCTTTGTTGTATTCAGCTGGCCTGCACGGGTACTTTGTGGCTGGGCAGTCGGTCGGGCCCAGCGGCAAAAGCTGCCCCGGATCTTTGTTTCCCGCTGGTTCGCCCGGCTTTCAATCATTCCTACTGCTGCGATCTATGCCCTCGTGGTATTCCTGACACGTTATACTTCATGGTATGGAACCTGGAGCCTCCTGGAACAACATGCATTCCTGGTTCCGGTTCCTTTCCTTGGCGGCTGATCACGTACTGGCCTCCCCCGTTTCTTCCCGGGATTTATTCCATGCCCCAACGCAACCTGCTGACCGCTGTATGCCTGGCTATTGCCTGCCTGGCCTGTTACAGCAAGGCCCCCACCAATCGATTTGCACGTGAATATGAACGTGCAATGCGAATTGTCGATCAACTTTACGTCACGGAGCAGGACAAGCAGGAGTTGTTCGAGGCCAGCCTGCAAGGAATGATGCGGTCCCTCGACGAGCATTCTGCCTTCCTGCCGGCACAGCAACTGCAGTCAATGACCGAGAAACTTGACCAGTTTTATGGAGGTGTCGGTATCCGTATCGATTTTGACGCCGAGACCCACCGCCTGCACGTGATCAGCCCGATCCTTGACTCGCCTGCATTTGAAGCTGGCATCCTGGCTGGGGATCTGATCGTCAAGATTGACGCGATCACTACCGAGGCACTCTCGCTGGAACAGTGCATCTCACAGATGAAAGGCCCCATCGGGGAAAAGGTCACGCTGGAGGTGCAACGGGGACTGGAAACGTCCACTCGCATGTTTCACCTCACCCGGGCGAGGATTACTGTACCCTCGGTGCTTGGGCAGACACGCAACCAGGATGGATCGTGGAATTACCTGCTGGAAGAGGACCGCAGGGTTCTCTACATGCATGTGACCGACTTTGGCCGCGACACGACATCGGAACTTCAACAGTTGCTGGAACCAGGCAGGCTGGATTACGAGGCGATCGTGATCGACCTCCGCGATAATGGTGGTGGTTTACTGGAGACAGCCATCGAGGTTTGTGACATGTTCCTGTCGGATGGAGTCATTGTCAGTACCAGGGGGCGCGGGAATACCGTCCTTGAACAGTTCCGTGCCAGTCCCGGTATTGCCGTCGATGGAGCGGTTCCAATGGCAATCCTGATCAATGACAACTCAGCCAGTGCCAGCGAGATTACCGCGGGCTGCCTGCAGGACCATCAGCGAGCTGTCATTGTCGGTGAGCGTTCCTATGGAAAAGGAAGCGTGCAGAATATCGTGCCGCTCCAGGCAGGGCCCGGTGCAAGTGCCCTGAAACTGACCACTGCGAGCTTCTGGCGACCGAGTGAAAAGAACATCCATCGTTATCCAGGTGCGGACAATGATGAAGACTGGGGAATACTCCCGGACAAGAACTTCGAGGTTGTTTTCACTGAAGAAGAATGGAG
>JAPYUD010000421.1:0-3699 GCA_029936215.1 Pirellulaceae bacterium
TCCGCCTGTTTGACTCTCGAGAAGTCTTGTAATTCCGTGTTGAAAATCTTGATCTCACCACTCCGAGACGGTTCTCCGCCCCCAGCCGCCAGCATGGAACCATCGTAGCTGAAGTGTAGTGAAATCACCCGGTCGATAAAGAGGTTGGCGTTTTCACTGGTTCCCAGCCGTTGAACCAGTTCATAGCGGTGGACCATGTTCCAGATGATCACCGACTTGTCCTCGGCAATGGAAAGGAGGTTTCCATCCGGGGTGAATGCAAGGAAGCGAATACTTGAGGCCTGGCCACTGAAATTACTGACCGGTTTTCCTGTTTCGCTATCGAAAGTGGTTACGACCTGGCCATCTCCTGCGACGGCGAAAAGGGAACCGTCGGCAGAGAAGCTGACGGCACGGAAGGGGCTTTCACTTTCTGTTGCCACCGTGGCGCCGGCCTCGCTGGCCGTCTTTCCCTCGGCAGCGCCGGTTTCCTCGACCTTGACCGAGGCGTCGAATCCCTGGATCTCGGTTTCGGCTTTCTTGACCGCGACGTCGGCTCGCTCGACGCTTCGCTTGGCAGCCGTCGTTGCCCGTTCCGCAGCGGTTTTTTCGTCGGTCGCTTTCTGGGCAATCGGTGTCAGTTTCTTGAGATTCTCATCCGCTGCCTTGGCGTCGTCATTGGCCTTCTTGAAGTCCGCATCGCCCTTTTTCTTTCCCTCATCGGAAGTTTTCTGGATCGCGGTATCGCCTTCGACCTTTATCTTGGCATCGTCAACGACCTTCTGGGCTTCCTGTCGTTTCTTTTCAGCATCCTCCGCAGCCTTTCCTGCTGCCTCGGCTGCTGCTGCGAGGTCCTTGTTGTCAGCATCGTTGCTTGCTGCTTCATCCGCTGCCTTCTTCTGATTGGCAGCTTCCTCGGCAGCCTTGGTGGCCGCCGCCAGGGCTTCCTCGGCAACCTTCAACGCATCGGTCGCTTTCTTCAATTCCTCGTTTGCCTTGGTGAGCGCATCGTCGGCCTTTTTCTGTGCCTCCTCCGTCGTTACCTGGGCCTTCTTGGTCTCTTCAAGTGTCGCCTCGGCAGCGACCTTGTCCGCAACCGGTTTCTTTTCGGCTTCGACCTTCTTGACCATATCTTCCTCGGCCTTGGTGAGCGCCTCGGTCACCTTTTTCTTGTTCTCGTCTTCCGCCGTTTTTCTCTTGTTGGCTTCCTCGAGATCTTTCTTGGCAAGTTCGACACGCTTGTTTGCCAGGTTCATGTCCCTTGTCAACCGCTGGGCATCAAGCTGTTTCTGAAAGTCACCCTTGATCTCGATGAGTTGTTTTCCATCGGCAGCATTCCACAAGCGGACGGTGTTGTTTTCACTTGTTGAAACAATCCGGGTCAGGTCACCTCGTACAGCCACCGCGGTCACCGGACCGCCATGGTCCATCTGTCGCAGTTGCTTTCCGTCGGCGGCATTCCAGTGCCTGACAGTGCCATCCTGGCTTCCGGAGATCAACTGGTCGCCGTTTTCACCTGCCACGGTCAGTGCCGTGATCGGGCCGCCGTGGCCGGCAAGTTCACGAACTGGCGCGGCTGCTTCCTCGCCGGCTGCCGGGGCAGCTGGCAGGGCCCAGATGCGGATGGTGTTGTCGGCATGGCCCGCGGCGAGTTCCTTCTGCTGGTTGACCAGCGCCAGGGCCGTCACCGGGGCGGTTGTTTCTACCGAGAACTGTGCCGCTCCATCGGCTACATTCCAGCTGCGCAGCGTCTTGTCCTCGGAACCGGAGTAGAGTGTGGTGCCATCGGCAGAGAACTGCAGTCCGCCAACGCGGCCGGTGTGTCCCTCGAGCGTCCTTGTTACCTTCTGCTCGGCCAGGTCCAGCAACTGGATCTTCCCATTGGCCAGTCCGACGGCTGCAAGTTTTCCATCCACAGAAATTGCCTGGGAAGCGGGTGCCTCCTCCAGGCCTCCGATCTCGGCCAAACGGGCATTTGTGACTCGCTTCCAGATTTTTACGTTGCGGTAACCCCCAGCAGCGATCATGTCACCGCTGCGGTTAAAGGCGAGCGAATGTACGAGGTCACGAAAGGCAACACCGGGCTGGCCAGTGACACCCTCGGTGATCAGTTCGGGATCTGTCAGTCGACCCATTTCACGGCCACTTGGCACGTGGTAAAGAAAGACCTGGTTGGCACGGCCCGCCGCGGCGAACTGGCCATCGTCCGAAATTGCCACCGCGTAGATCGGGTTGACGCCCGCGGGGAGGGGTTGCCACTGGACCTCGCCACCGGCACCGGTGACTTCCCCGGCTGCCCCCTGGTCGATCCAGAGCTTGATCAGGCCGAGTTGGCGGGGAGTCAGTTGCTTGGCCCCAACGTCGTTGTCGTCGGGCGGCATAAAGGACTCCTGCTGACGGCTTGACAGAAGCAGGAGAAGGCTTTCAGCACTCTTCTTGGCAACCACCGCTGGTCCTTCGGCTCCTCCCTTGAGGATTGTCTGGGGTGTCTCGAGCACCAGGTCGCTTTCCGCATCGGTCGTATTGTGACATGCAAGGCAATTCCGCTGCAGGATGGGCAGGATCTCCTTTTCGAAATCGACTGGCCCCTTGTGCTTGATCTGGGCAATCTGGATTGCCTCGGATTCGTCCTGGCCGGCGAGTGGGCCGGCGGCAAAGGAATAAGCAAGTAATGAAATCATCAGTGCTGTGAGTCGTGTGTTTCGCATGAAACTCTTTCCGTGCTACGAGTTATCAAAATAGACAGACAATCTCGCGATTACCTGTTGTTTAATTCCGGGAAGGGATGCTCAGGGTGCGGCCGCGGCCGCTTCCACCTTGAGTTTTACTTCCCCCTTGGCTGTGACACTAATCTTGTTGAACGTTCCTGCTGCCTGGATGGTCACGGCGTGTTCCCCCACGGTTGCCTTGTCGGTGGTAACAATCTCCAGGGTTCCCTCTGACTGGTCCTTGGGAATCGTTATCTTGGCGACCGAAATTCCGGCGACGCCGTCAGGCAACGTGACCGTGAGCTCGACGGCCTCCGCAAATCCATACTTGCGTTCGATCGAAACAGGCAGCTGGATGGTCTCGGCCGCCTTGACAGCTGTATCCGCCTGGCCCGGTGTGACGACCAGGGGGGTTTCAACGATGCGGACACGGATCGACGTGGAGACGACGGCGATATCAATGTCCTTCGGCGCGTTTGCTTTCTGGGTATCTGCCAGTCGCTTGTCTGCCGCCGCCTTGGCCGCATCCACTCTTTTTTGTTTTTACTGGACCGCCTTGAGTTCCTCTTCCGCCTTGGCCTTGTCATCTCCCTCGGCCTTGTCTCTTTTCTCGGTTGCCGCAGTGACTTCCAGGGCCACGGCGGCCTTGATCTCATCGACCCGTTTCTGGTTGGCCTCGGCCAGCGTGATGGCAGTGGCGCTGCGGGGACGTTTGACCTTGGAGTCGCCTCGCAAGTAATAGGTGTAGAGTCCCGGTTGGGCCTTGGCGTTGGTGATCGCCATGGTCAGGGTACCCTCGCCGGCATCCCCCTTGATCGTCACGTCCCCGGGCTTGACCTCTCCAGGCAATCCGGTGGCCACAAGCTTGAGATCTCCACCTCCTGCCCGGCGGGTTACCTTGATCGGAATGGCAAGCGTGCCTCCCTTGGAAGTTTCCAGTACCTGGCTGTCCCCGACCTCGACCAGCGTTGGTTCCTGATCGTTGCCGATCACCGAGAGCATGAGCCTCGGC
>JAPYUD010000422.1:0-3697 GCA_029936215.1 Pirellulaceae bacterium
ATCTCGTATTGGCACGTTCTGCGCGATCTGCTACTTTTCACCATCTCCAATGGCACTGGAGACAGTGGTTCTGGGAAGATCAGGGAGGACTCCCATGGGTTCCAAGCAAAAACAACGGGTTTCCGATCACATCCGCTGGATGATCCGTCGTGATATGCCGGATGTTCTGGACATCGAGAAGAGTTGCTTTGAATTTCCCTGGACCGAAGAGGACTTTGTTCGCTGCCTGCGGCAACGCAACTGCATTGGCATGGTCTCGGAATTCAACGAGAGAGTGGTTGGGTTCATGGTGTATGAGTTGCACAAGAGCAACCTGCACGTACTCAATTTTTCCGTACATCCGGATTTCCAGAGGCAGGGTGTTGGGCAACACATGGTGGAGAAGTTGGTCAGCAAGCTCTCACACCAGCGCCGTAACCGGATCACGCTGGAGGTTCGGGAAACCAATCTTTCGGCACAGCTCTTCTTCCGGGATCTGGGATTTCGTGCGATTTCCGTGTTGCGTGATTTCTACGAGGACACGGTGGAAGATGCATACATGATGCAATACCACTATGCTGGTTCTCAGTCGGATGGTTTTGTGCCAGTGAACCGCATTTCACGCTTGGCCGGATAATGCCTCGTCAGAGGTTATTCATTCCAGGCCGGTCACCGACCCCCCATGGCCGGGAGACGTTTCAGGAACGGTTGGATGTGTATGATGTTGTGCTCTTGGCATGAAGGGGCGGCAGTTCTTTTCCTGCTGGCTGTCTTTCTCTGGCCCTTGCTGCTGGCCTGGTGTTTTTCCCGGCGCAGCGGGTTTTCTCTTGTCCAGGTGCTGGTCCTTTATCCAGCCATGGTGTTCGCCTATTGCCTCTGGAGGGCTCGTCGCAGGAATGTTTCCCACAGGCCGATCGAGGGAGGTGGTATTATTGTCTGCAATCATCGCAGCAGTATTGATCCCTTCTTTATCCAGGTGGCAATTGACCGTCCGGTTTACTGGATGATTGCACGGGAATACTGTGAACGACCCCTGCTGTCGCTGCTGCTCAAGCCGGTTCCGATCATTCCGGCTGGCCGCAAGGGAGTCGATAGCAGTGCAATCCGCCAGGCTATTGAGAAGGCACAACAGGGATTCCTGGTCGGCATTTTTCCGGAAGGCCGGATCAATAAGACGACCGAGTTTATGCTCTCAGTCCGCCCCGGGGCAATGATGATCGCCCTCAAGGCAGGTGTCCCCATTATCCCCTTCTTCCTGGAGGGAAGTCCCTTCCGAGGATCGACCCTGAGCCCTTTTATGATGACGGCGGATGTACGGATGGAAATTGGTGAATCCTACGATCCGGTACAGATCCTGGAGGAGGCAGGCGAATACGATAGCAGGGAACAACTGAGCATCCTGGTGCTCGACGCAGTCAGGCGGATTGCCCGGCTGGGTGGTGTGGAGGGGTTTGTTCCCCAACTGGCTGGACGCAAATGGCTGGATGAAGGCTAGTGCCTGTTACGACCGTGCCAGCGTTGAGGTGGATGGCAGGATCTGTTGTTCCAACCGGTGAATCCGTTCGCGCAGCTGAGTTTCCACCTCGCCGGCCGACTGCCCGTGCGCGAAAACCGTCAGCACGGGATGACCACCTGCAATCCGGCTACCAGCAGACGGCACGTCAGCAATCCATGGCCATCCTCCTTCGTCCTGTTCAGCTGTCCTGAACGGCGATGGAAAGGCGGTGGGGATGACCAGTGGTTGTCGTGCAAAGAGGATCGCTTTTCCCCATTGCCCCGTGGCGTTTTCAGCGACTGGCGGTGGTGACATACCGCGACAGGCATCCACATGAAGACCAATCAGCGATTGCCCGGTCGTGCGTTCAATAATCTCTGCCGATGCAGAAAATCGCGGATTGATCTCGATGAACCAGGCCCGCTGCTCATCGATCACCAGGTCGATACCAAACAGACCGCGAAGAGAAAAATGATCTCCCAGGACGGAACCCATCGCGATGACTTCAGGTAGTAGAAGTTCAGACAACGAAAGAGGGCCGATCGATCCACAGTAGGCAAATGGTGCGGCGGCCGTGAAACCACGTCCCACCAGTTGCCGGGTGACTCCCAGGAGCAGTACCCCGGTCGGGGTAGCAAGGAAAAGAGCACTTGCCGGAATACCGGAGACCTCTTCCTGGTAGAAGGCCCTTCCCTTGATGGGAGGGTAATCCCGTGTAACGGCAGGATGAATACCGATCCCGCCAGCTGAGTGAATCGGCTTGCAGAGCCAATCCTGTCGATCATCTGGCGGATCCAGAACGATTCGAGGACAGGAGAGACCGGCACCGGTGAGTACCTTGTGCAGGTCAAGTGGCCTGGCCAGGCGTTCAAGGACAGCCTGGCTGTTTCCCAGGAGCCGGCCCTGGTTTTCCATCTGGCCGACCAGTCCAGGGTGGTTTTCCAGTGCCCCGGTATAGAGCCAGTCGGTTCCGGGCCATTTTTCAAGGGCACCGGATAACTGCCCGGGATAGTCCGTCACTTTCAGGACAGGAACCGATGAGACCAGGTCCTGGTCGGCAAACAGGTCCGCGCCTGCCGGCTGGAAGCCAGCTCGCAGTGCCGAGAATGCAGCGGCGCGAATACTTGCACCGACAATCACCAGGTCAACGTTCATGGCGACAGCCTAGCGGTTCAGGAAGGACTCGGCCAGACAAGGAGGGAATGGCTTGCTGCAAGGGGCAGGGATCTTGCAATCAGAGGGAGGTGTGGTATTTTTTCGGCAGAGTGTCCGAGTGGTCGGATAACGCGACAAGTGATCTTAACGACGGAGTATTTCTTCATGTCAATGTTTGTAGGTGAAGCCCTTGTTGGTGGTGGCGATGAAATTGCACATATTGACCTGCTGATTGGCAGTAAGGATGGACCTGTGGGAGCTGCCTTTGCAAATGCCCTGGCACGTCAAAGTGCGGGGCATTCAAATCTGTTGGCGGTATTGACACCAAACCTGGCGGTCAAGCCAGCCACGGTGATGATTAGCAAGGTGACGATCAAGGGAATGGGGCAGGCGATGCAGATGTTTGGTCCTGCCCAGGCGGCGGTCGCCAAGGCAGTTGCTGATTCGGTTGGTGACGGCGTGCTTCCCGCGGATCAGGCAGAAGACCTCGTGATTGTTTGTGGAGTTTTCATTGCACCGACTGCAGAGGATAACGCCAAGATCTACGAGTACAATTACCAGGCAACCAAGGATGCGATTGCCAATGCCATGAATGGGTCTCCCTCTGTAGAAGAGATGCTGGCAGGAAAGGACGCTGCCGAACATCCGTTCCTCGGTTTTTCCTCCGATGACGCAGGGGATGACGCAGGGGATGACGCAGGGGATGACGCAGGGGATGACGCCGAGTAAGGCGACCATGTCCTTTATTCGTTCACAATGAGCACACGCCCACGGTCTCCCTTGGTGAGGCCGTGGGCTGTTTTCCATCGTTGGCACCCGGCAGCTTTCTTGGCGAGAAACTCCACATCATGGCTATTCCCAGGATTCTCCTTCAGTTGGATCCGGACTCCCATGCCAGCGTTTTTGACGCGGTTGTGGCAATTGAGGGGGGTGTGGACAAGTTGCTGCAGCACAGGGATGTTCGCCCCGAGCAGGTGCGCGACCTGGTCACTGGTTGTATTTTTACACGTGGGCCCAGCGATCTTCATAACACGGCAATCTTCATTGGTGGCCAGCAGGTGCCGGCCG
>JAPYUD010000423.1:0-3669 GCA_029936215.1 Pirellulaceae bacterium
CAAGATCGGTCGCGAGCAACTCGTGATCTGTGTTTCAACCATGGTCGCCGTGCTGGCTACGGATCTCCTGATTGGAATCGCTATCGGAATTGTGGTCAAGTTCGGCATCCATATCATGCACGGCGCACCGATCCGATCGCTTTTCAGGTCGGTTCTTGATGTCAAGCAGATGAGCGAGGACTCCTGCCTGATCACCGCCCGGCAGTCCGCGGTCTTTAGCAACTGGATCCCCCTGAAGAAGAAGATCGAGAGTGTCTGTAAGGACGAACGAATTACCTCCCTGACGCTGGATTTCTCAGACACCAGGGTCGTGGATCATACTGTGATGGAGAAACTGCATCAGTTGCAGAAGGAGTTCGAACAGAACGGGCGAGCCTTGATCATCGAGGGACTCGTGGACCACCAGTCGCTGTCCAGCCATCCCCAGGCAGCACGACGCAAGGCGAAGTGAGCCAGCGGGATCGATTCTGAGCGTATCGTATCTGCGAAAACTGGATAAAGAGCCGCAGCGGTTGACGGGGGCAGCAACGAGATCCGGTTTCGCCTCCGTCCAGAGGCGCGACCGGTAAACCGCTGGCTAAACACCGGCACGGTCCCGGATGCTGACCATTACGAGCTGCTTGCCATTGAATACGTGAGAAACAAGGGTCCCTGGCAATTCGTGGCGGAAGTGCTGAACCTCTGGATGACCACCGATGCAGAAGAGACTGTCAATTACCATGGTGGTTATGTCACTGCATCCTTCTTCCTGACCGGGGACCACATGCCCTGGAACCGAAACAGTGGTACGCTCGACCGGATCAAGCCACTGACCGACAACGATGTTCGTGGAGGGATTGAGGACAACCTGACCTTCGGTCTCGAGTGACGCTGGAGAAAAAGCCTGTTTGCAAACGCTGCCAGGGATTTGGAAGACCAGCCATTGTACCCGAATTGCCTCGTTCGCCAGTGGTACAATAATGCAAGGTCGCTCACGAGGCCGTAACCTCGCTGACACCAGCTCTTCCTCTTGCAGGACACATCCGCCAATCATGAACGTACACTCCAGCTTGATTTCAATACTGGTCCTGTTCCTTGTCGTCGGCTGCCAGCAGCAATCCGTTCCCCCGGCACCCGTCAGCGAAAATGGCCATCCACAACAGGATCATCACGATCATGACCATGGCGCCCTGGGGCCTCATGGCGGCCACGTGCTGGTCCTTGGAGACGAGCAGTACCATGCCGAGTGGACTCACGAGGACAAGAGTGGTGAAATCATGATCTACCTGCTTGACCAGGAGATCCAGCAGGACGTTACCACCACCGCGGAACTGATCACGATTTCCACCACCATTCGGGATGAATCCCAGACCCATGAACTGGCTGCGGATAACCAGAACCAGGAGGATCCTCCCAGGGCCTCACGATTCAAGGCAACCAACCCAAACCTGCTAACTGCCCTGAAGCAGGCCGGTTCGGGCGTGAAAGCGGAGATGCGGGTTATTATCGACGGCACCTTCTTCCGCGGCACCTTCGAGAAACACGAGCACGACCACTGATCGGTCCGTTCCGAATCGAGGCAGCATGGCCCTGCGAATACTTGCCCTGGAACCTTATTACGGCGGCAGCCACCAGGCTTTTCTCGATGGCTGGGCCGCCCACAGCAGCCACCAGTTCACGCTCGTGACGCTACCCGCTTTTCACTGGAAGTGGCGGATGCGTCATGCCGCGATCACGATGGCTGCCGACCTGGCGCGCCGCGTGGAAGCAGGGGAAGAATGGGACATCCTGTTTGCCAGCGACATGCTCAACCTGGCGGAATTTCGCGGACTTGCTCCCGCCTCGCTTCTCTCACTTCCGGCGGTCGCTTACTTCCATGAGAACCAGCTCACATACCCGGCCCAGGAGCCGCGCGAGTGGGACTACCATTTTTCCTTCACTAACTTCACCACCGCGCTGGCCGCGGACCAGGTCTGGTTTAACAGCGATTACCACCGGGATGATTTCCTCACTGCCCTGACCGCGTTTCTTGAGCAGATGCCCGATCACCAGCCCACCGACCAGGTAGAGACCATTGGTGACAAGGCACTTATCGAGTCACCCGGGATCAGTCTCCCTCACTTCTCGCCGGCTGCTCGCGAGCCCGGGCCACTGCGGATCACCTGGGCCGCCCGCTGGGAACACGACAAGGCACCGGAGATTCTCTACCAGGCACTCAAGCTGCTTGCTTCCCAGGGGGTGGATTTTCGTCTCTCGGTCCTGGGTCAGTCCTTTCGCCAGACGCCTGACACCTTTGCACAGATGCAGCAGGATCTCTCAGCGCACGTCGACCAGTGGGGCTATCTTGAATCCCACCAGCAGTATCAGCAGGCGCTCGCAAAGACCGACATCTTTGTTTCCACCGCTCGGCACGAGTTCTTTGGGATCTCGGTCGTGGAGGCGATTGCTGCCGGAGCCTTTCCGCTCGTCCCTCGGTCCCTGGCCTACCCGGACGTCCTTCAGCTGGAGCAGTACCCGGAGCGGGAACAGTATTTCTACGATGGCAGCGCCGATCAGCTGGCAGCCCGGCTAAAAGATCTCGCCACCTGCCCACCGGGCAACGACTCCTGCAGCGAATTGCTGCGAACCTCTGTTGCCCGCTTTGACTGGTCAGTGCGGGGACCGCAGATGGATCAGCAACTGGCACACCTGGTGGCCCCTGTTTGACGCCCCCGGCCGGAGCCTGCATATTGGTGAAGGGCCTGCCACTGGCAGTGAGCCTGTACGTGGGTACTTTTCGGAGCCGGCGGCGTGAGGATCAAGGGACAACCAACTTCTGCCATGGCAACCAGTTTGCTGCTGGTCCTGCTGGCCGGCATGGTTCCCGCCCTGGCAGCAGCCGAAGAGCCACTTCCCAACATCGTGATCATCTTCACCGACGACCAGGGATTTGCCGACCTGGGATGTTTCGGGGCAACCGGTTTTAACACGCCGCGAATCGACAAGATGGCATCCGAGGGGATGCGTTTTACCAGCTTCTATGTCGCCCAGTCGGTCTGCGGTGCTTCTCGAGCAGGACTGCTTTCCGGTTGCTACCCAAACCGCCTTGGCATGCTTGGAGCTCCCAGCCACCGTAGCACGCATGGCATCAGTGACAGCGAGGTGATTATCCCGCAGATGCTCAAGCAGAAGGGCTATGCGACGGCGATCTACGGCAAGTGGCACCTCGGTTTCCAGCAGCAGTTCCTGCCGATGCAACATGGTTTTGATGATTACTTTGGCCTTCCCTACTCCAACGACATGTGGCCATTGCACCCCACGGCTGGGGACCGGTATCCACCGCTGCCGCTGATCGATGGCAACAAGGTCATCGAGCACAACCCGGACCAGACCCAGCTCACTACCTGGTACACGGAGCGAGCGGTCAAGTTCATCGACCAGCATCACGATCAGCCTTTTTTCCTGGAGCTGGCCCACAGCATGCCGCATGTCCCGCTGTTCGTTTCAGGCAAGTACAAGGGGAAATCCAAAAAAGGCATCTACGGTGACGTGATCTCGGAGATTGACTGGTCGGTCGGCCAGGTTCTCGATGCCCTGGCGCGTCACAAGATCGAGGACCGGACCCTGGTAATCTTTACTTCCGACAACGGCCCCTGGCTTTCCTACGGGGACCACGCCGGTAGCGCGGGGCCGCTACGAGAGGGGAAGGGG
>JAPYUD010000424.1:0-3643 GCA_029936215.1 Pirellulaceae bacterium
CGGCGACGAGAGCGACGAGGAGCTCGCTGTGACGCTGGGGCCTCGGCAACTTCCTGGGCAACCGGCAGTTGCGGCGTGGCTACTGGCAGTTGCGGCGTGGCTACTGGCAGTTCCTGCGAGCTGTGAGTAGCCGACAACCGTGCCTGGAGTTGCTCGTCATAAACCTTTTTCTGTTCTTCCTTGAGAAGGCACAATCTCGCCGCGGAGAGTTCATTGAGCAGTTGCTGGGAGGTCGCAGCGTGCTGTCCTCCCTGAAATGTTCGCACATGGTTCATCTGTCTTACAGCCGCATTGTCGATCACGTCCCTGTCTACCTCAAAGGGAGCAATCCCGAGCAGGACATAATGATCCGGAGGTTGCTGCTCGGGGGGGATGCCAAGCCATTTCCAATAGGGATCTAGCTCCATGGGATCTTTTTCCTTCAAGCAACAAGTAGGCCACAAAAAAACTCTTTCCGACTGGTAGGCTGATTATCCTGTTGAACGGGAAAGCAGGCAAGTTCAGCTCAGCTAACAGCCGGCAACACACTTTCCCATCTTGGCAACTTCCAGCCATATTGTCATCATGTTCAAGGTGGATTGAACCGATCACTCATCATCGAAAACAGCAAACTCCGAATGAGTGCTTTCGCAACCAGAAAGACAGGTTTCCAACGTGAAAATAGGCTCAACAGAGATCGAGGATACTTTTGCGGAAGCCTTCGACATGAGTTACGTACGACTCATCATCACAGCCCATGACAGGGTCTGGTTGCAGGCAGCTGTCCAGGAGGTGACAGGCTACGCCAGCAGCGTGATTGCCTGTGACCTGGAAGCGGGCCTGGAGAACTGGATCGATGCCGCCGGAACACCTGATGGCAGGCCAGGGGCGTCCGTACTCCTGTTCGGGTTTTCTGCCAGCGGGTTGGCCAGTGCCGTTCCGACCCGGGTGGGACAGTGCCTGATGACCTGTCCCACCACGGCCGTTTACGATGGCCTTCCTGGCACGACAGAGCGGATCACACTGGGAAAGAAGATTCGTTTCTTTGGTGATGGATACCAGAAGAGCAAGGTTATTGATGACAGACGTTACTGGCGCATTCCTGTCATGGATGGTGAGTTCCTGGTCGAGGAAAGCCTCGGTGTTGAATCGGGAGTGGGAGGAGGAAACGTGATCCTGCAGGCCGCTACCAAGGAAGCCGGGCTCGCTGCCGCACGGCGCAGCGTCGAGCTACTGGAAGGGATGGAAGAACTGATCACGCCTTTTCCAGGCGGGGTTGCCCGGAGTGGAAGCAAGGTCGGTTCACGCTACAAGGGCCTTCCCGCTTCGACGGCGGATGCCTACTGTCCTACCCTGCGTGGCCGCGTTGAGTCACGGTTACACAAGGATGCCCAGGTTGCTTACGAGGTGGTCATTGACGGCACCAGCGCGGAAGTCGTCGGCGAGGCAGTAGCGCAGGCGACCAAGGCAGCGGCTGGGGACGATGTGCTGCTTATCGGCGCTGGCAACTACGGGGGGAAGCTGGGGAAGCACCACTTCCACCTTCACCCACTGCTCTCCGAGATGGACTAGCCTAGTTCTGGATTTGATCCAGTTCTCGCTGGGCAGCGTACTCTTTCATCACCGCTGCCTCTCTTGCAAGCTTCATCTCGGTGCCGGGAGCAAAGTACTGCACGTCGTCATTCAGGTACCAGGGGCTGGGGAGATTCTGCCCAGCCATGTGAGCCTGGCAACCACTTCCAAATGCAATGGCGACCAGGCCAATCCCCAGAAGTAGTGCATGGAATCGATTGGAGGTTATCTTTTTCATCGTCCAGTCCTTGTCGAGCATGGGTGTTACGGTGGGGGTGGGAAGAAAGCCAGAACAAAGCAACTAGCTAATCCGTCATATCATCACGACGTACATCGGTTATCTAACCGGCATACTTTGAAGAAAGCCCCTAGACTTTGGAGGATTTCGGCCAAAAATCCTAATAACGGTTATAAATTGACTACCTTGGGAAGACTGGGGAAACCTCGCTTGGCCCGGTAAGCTGGAGACGCCAAAAATGGGTCCGTTGATCGGTTAACTCGCCATGGTGAGGCCCCCCGGCATGCCGCCGATAGACACCGATAGACACCGATAGACACCGATAAGGTATCGACTTCGAGCCAGAAGGATCCCGCCTCGATCAGCGGAGAGCTGTCATGCAAACCCCCTCTCAGTACGAGAAAACAGGGCCTCGCTTCCTGGTAGCCATGCTGCTGATCCCGTTATCTGTTCTTGCGCTGGTGGCCACCCCGGCCTGGTCACAGAACTCCAGTGCGGTACCCCGGCAAGACTATTTCCTTGCCAAGTCAATCATGCGAGATGGGGATTTCGTCCGAGCAAGTCGTGGTTTTGAGTCTGCCGCCCGATCAGGAATCCGTAGCACCGAGGGCCGCTGGGTCGACTCGATATGCTACTACGCCATGATGGGTGAGTGCTTCTTCCAGATGGGGCACACCGCCAAGGCACTGGAGAGGTTCGAATTAGCCCTGCAGCTCTACGTTGCCCACCAGGGCTGGCTGATGGCCCTGGATTACCCCGTTGCCATCCAGCCATCCAACAGGACGCGCAAGCCAGTCAGCTGGGCGATGAGCCAAAGGCGTTCCATCCTCGGACAGGTTCCCAGCACCATCAACAGCCTGCAGGGCAGGCTTAACAACCTCCAGGTTCTCGCCCAGGGAGGCGTCTACGTTCCACTCCAGCTCTTCCCAATTCATGCCGAGGAGATCGTGCAATGTACCGCTCTCGCCATGCGGCGCCGGCTGGAGATCATGGGGCCAACGTGCCCCTACTCTCCGCTTACGGTACAGCTGGTAACTGCCCTCTCTCGTCGCCCCGCACCTGCCAATCACTGGTCCCAGGCCTGGGTCAGCCTTCAGTTGGGACTCGCCCAGGCCTCTGCCGGCCAGTTTGCCGCGGCAGCTACCCAGCTCCAACAATCGCTGTTGATCAGCGGCCGGTTTGACCATGCTCTTACCTCGGTGGCAATGCTTGAACTGGGAAAACTCGCTTTCCTGCGGGAACAATTTCCACAGGCAGCATCTTACTTTATGGAATCATCCATCACTGCCGGTCTTTTCGAGGAGTACCGCACGGTAGAAGAATCTCTCCGCTGGGCATCTCGAACACACCAGGTTACTGGCGGAAAAGGACTTTTTACTCCACTTCCTGCGGCAGCTGTCTGGGCACGGACCGAGTCCGATTTCGTGGAAGCCTCGGTCTTTGTTTCTGCAGCCGAAAACTACTCCAGGGGAGCTGAACCTGCCAAGGCTCTGGCGATGATTGATCGGGCAGCGGTAGCGGTCCGGCGGCATGACATGGCAACAGGAAAACTCTCCGCTCGCATGGGCTATGTGACAGCGGTGGCACATTACCAGATGGGAAAACTGGATCTCGGGGACGCGGCTTTTGCCAGGGTGATGACATTTCAGAAAGCGTCATCCCACTGGTTACTCCAGATCGCTCAGACCGATGCACTCTTTCAAGCTGGAAACCTCAGTGAAAAAAATGCCGACCTGCTCTTCTCCCGTGTGCTGCGAGAACCCACTTCCGCTGACTGGGTTTTCCAGCCTGAGGAATCACTTGCCTACCTGCTCTCTCCCCGCATGCTTCCCATGGAGCACTGGTTCCAGGTTG
>JAPYUD010000425.1:0-3610 GCA_029936215.1 Pirellulaceae bacterium
ATGGTGACCAGAACGTCTCGATTACCCCCTCGGATGTTGTGAGCGTAAGAGTGAGTGCTCGACAATCCAAGAAGAACGAACGGCTTTCAATCCGCGTGCGATGGCCCCGCGGGGCGAGTCCCGAGGGGGCATCGGACATCCAGGTTTCCAGCTGACAGCTGTTAATTCGTCGATCCAGGGTCGGGTATCCGTTCAAGTGATCCCCGGCCTTTTTTCGATAGCGGAGTAGGGTATCAAATCAACCCAATCGCCCTTTCCCAGCCCTGCCCGCAGATCGTATGATCACAACATCGAGCGAGGGGCCTCGTGACAATGAAGTTGGATAAGTCGATGAAACAAGTTCTTTTCAGTTCGGTGCTTCTCCTACTCAGCCTTTTTCACGGGAGAGTCCCGGCCGCAGACGCGAGCCCACGCGTGGGACGGCACCTTGAGGATTTCACCCTTAATGATTTCCTCGGAACCGCTCACTCCCTGAAAGATCTGAACGATTCCAAGCTAGTCGTGATCGCCTTCCTGGGCACCGAATGTCCGCTGGCCCGTCTTTACGGCCCCCGGCTTGAGGAGCTCGCCGCTGCTTACAAGCAGAGCGGGATCACTTTCCTTGGAGTTAATTCCAACCGGCAAGACTCGATCACCGAGATTGCAGCCTATGCCCGCCAGCACCAAATCACCTTCCCGATCCTTAAGGACACCGCCAATAAATTGGCTGACACGCTTGGTGCCGATCGGACTCCCGAGGTCTTCGTACTGGACCACGAACGCCGCGTTCGGTACCACGGCCGCATCGACGACCAGTATGGCGTCGGTTATGTCCGCGAGAAGGTCACCCGGGCGTACCTCATGCTCGCCATCGACGAGTTGCTTTCTGGCAAACCGGTGAGCGTTCCTGCCACCGTTGCCACGGGTTGCCACATCGGACGGATCCTCAAGCCGGATAATTCCAGCTCGATCACTTATAGCGAACAGGTGTCCCGGATCTTTCAGAAATACTGCGTCGAATGTCACCGAACAGGTGACATCGCTCCCTTTCCTCTCACCGACTATGACGAGGTAGTCGGCTGGGCCGACACGATTGCCGAGGTCATCCAGCAACAGCGGATGCCTCCCTGGCATGCCAACCCCAAGTACGGCCATTTCCTCAACCAGCGTTTGATGACGAGCGGTGAAAAACAACTCGTTTATGACTGGGCTTCTCGAGGCGCTCCGGAGGGCGATCCTGCAGACCTTCCTCCCCCCAGGACCTTCCTCGAGGGCTGGCAGCTGCCACGGAAACCTGACCGGGTGGTGGAAATGGGCGCGATTCCCTTCACAGTGGCTGCCCAGGGAACGGTCGAGTACCAGTACTTTGTCGCCGATCCCGGTTTTACCGAGGACACCTGGATCCAGGCCGCCGAGGTGGTCCCCGGCAATCGCCGGGTGGTTCACCATGCGATCGTCTTCATCCGGCCACCCAAGCTGGATCCCTCGCAGGGCACGGGCTGGTTGACTGCCTATGTCCCTGGGCAATCGATTCTCAGCCTGCCCGATCACCAGGCCAAGTACATACCGGCCGGATCCAAATTCATCTTCCAGATGCACTACACTCCCACCGGTAGGGAACAGCAGGACACCACACGCATCGGCCTTCTTTTGGCAGATCCGGAAAAGGTCACCGAACAGGTGCTCACGATGCTTGCAATCAACCGGGATTTTGAGATTCCCGCGGGAGCGGATAATTACCCCATTGATGCGGCAATCGACACCTTCCCGAAAGGAAGCCGCCTGCTGGCCATTTCACCGCACATGCATCTCAGGGGCAAGTCATTCCGTTTCACTCTCACCGAAGGTGACAGTTCCGAGATCCTGCTCGACGTTCCCCATTACGATTTTAACTGGCAACACGTTTATGCCCTGGAGACGCCGCTGGAACTCAAAGCCGGAATGGCAATCGAGTGCACCGGACGTTTTGACAATTCCGAGAAGAATCTCGTGAACCCGGATCCAACGACAGTTGTCCGCTGGGGGGACCAAACCTGGGAAGAGATGATGCTGGGGTTCATGGAGATCGCGGTCCCGCTGTCCCCGTCCAAGCCGGGCGACGTCTTCCAGGACCGTCCACTGACGGCAGAAGAACAAAAAGAGGCAACCACCGCTGCCCGGGACCTGGTGAAGCGTTTTGACAAGAACAAGAATGGACAGATTGAGCGGTCAGAAGTCCCCGACTCTTTCGCGGTCTTTGCCTTCCGGCGGATGGACCGTGATGGCAGCAAGACCATCAACTACGAAGAAGCATTCTCGGCTGCACGCAGGTCAGTTCTCCAGGAGCGATTCCGGCGACTCAACCGGTAACCCGGGTTCACCCTGCGACTGCCAAAAAGTGTCGGTCCAGAGCAAGGATTGTGTGTCGTGCGATTTGCAGAATCCCTTGCCAGGCTGATTACCGGTCATCGTTTCAAGGTGGCCCTGTTCCTGGTTGGAATGACCCTTCTCGGTTATTACGGACTTTTTACCCGGCGTGCCCCGAGTATCAACCCGGAAGGGAATTCCAACAATAACCAGATACCCCGGGTCCGCCTGATCAATGATGACTTCGGTTTCTCATCCGCCCATTGCCTGCTTGTAGTAGAAGTTGGTGATCTTTACACACGCGAGACGATCACGGCGCTTCGAAGAATGGTCGATCACCTGGAGGATTTACCTTTTGTTGCGAATATCGTCTGGGCGGACCGGGTTCCGATCCTCAACATGTTCGGCCTGGCCGAGCCGCTCTTTCCTCCCGACGATGCAACGCCCGGCAGGTTCAAAGCCTCGCGGGGGCGCGCCGAGTCCCATCCGCTCGTCCATTGCCAGTTAATCTCAGAAGACAGCAGCACTCTGCTGATGCCCACCACCTTTGACTGGGTTCATATCACCGACGACAGCGATGTCACCGACAAGTTGCTAAACGTGGCACGATCGGCAGTCGCAGGCGACGACATCGGCGTCCGTGTCACTGGCCCGGTGCCGCTTTATATCGGTTTTCAGACGGCACTGGACAGAAACCAGGTCAAGTACTACCTGATCGCCTTCGGGTTAATCGTCGTACTTTCCTTGATCCTTTTCCGGGGTATCAAGGCCGTCTTGATTGTCGCAATTGCTCCACTGCTCGGAGTTTTCTGGACGCTCGGAATCGTGAACATGATGGATGGACTCGGCAACCCTCTTACCGCCACCGTGCTACCTGTTCTGCTTGCCATGGTCGGGCTCACCGATGGAGTTCACATCATGGTCCACATCCGTCGCCGCCGTGCCGCCGGCGTCGCACCGCTGGAAGCGGCGCGAACGGCGATTGCCGAGGTCGGGCTGGCCTGTGCTCTTACCTCCCTGACAACCGCCATTGGTTTTGCTTCCCTGATGCTCGCGGACAACAGTTTTGTAAACGACTTTGGCCAGTCCTGTGCCATCGGCGTGTTAATCACATTCATCGCAATCGTCACCGTCATCCCCCTGCTCTGTTCCACCCCGATGGCTCGGAACATCCACGTCGGCCATGAACGGGACATCATTGCCCGGGGCATGGTGCACGCCGACGGTTTCATTAACTTTGTCCTGCGATGGTCACGGCCCCTGACCATTATTGGCGTGCTGGCCA
>JAPYUD010000426.1:0-3608 GCA_029936215.1 Pirellulaceae bacterium
CCCAGTAGCGCCATCACGACCATGATGCCGAAGGCGACAGGCCAATCAGCTTTCGAGAAAAGCGTGGGCTCAGGTGGATAGCCCATGGCGGCAAAGATCTCGGGCATGTAGTTGTCCCGGAAATCACGGTAAGCGGTGAGGAAGAAATAGAGCAGCATCAGCATCAGCATTCCCAGCAGGAACTGCTTGAGGAAAATCATCCGGTCTTGGCTGTCCATGGTAGTACGCTTGTTCCGGCTGGTTTCGTCTTCCTCGCTGGGAAGTGGCAACTGGTTGAGGAAAAAGACTGCCACCATGTAAGGAAGCAGAAAAATCGCCCCGATGGCCACCGGCATCCAGAACTCGGGTACACCCGACTCCATCAGCCAGCCTCCAATGGTTTTCACCGAACTGCTGGCGACGATGTAGGAGCAGCTCAGGCCGGCAAACAATAGCTCGGCTGTTTTTCGTCCCTCCAGGTAACGGGAGACCAGCCCCCAGACCATTCCCAGGGGAAGGCCGTTGACGAAGATGGCCAGCACCTTGAGGTTTTCGGGGAGCACGGCAAATGCCAGCAGTGACAGTTCCGCAACCACGATCATGGCCATCAACACCCTGGACTGCATGCGACGGCTGATTTCCGAGCAGTACTTGCAGCCCAGGTACTTGGAGATCGTGTAACCAATGATCTGGCTGATCAGGAAGGCGGATTTAAGGGTCAGTCCCGTGCTGAAGAAATCCATCCCATTATATTTTGCTACTGCAAATGGCTTGCGGAAGGCGTACATGCAGAAGTAGGTCGAGAAAGCGGCCAGCATGGCATAAACGCTGAACACGATCGTTGATCTTTTCGATGATCCCCTTTGGTGTTCGTCGAGCCAGCGGGTTATCCGGCCCTGGTTCACTTCTCCAGCCATGATCTTCTACTCGTATCCAGTTTTAACGTGCGGTTTCCACGCGATCTGCAGAGATCGCTTCAAGCAAGAGCTCCGAGATATCCTTGACGTCCACGCCTGCATCCTGGGCTGCCACGCCGTCGCTCATCATTGTAAGGCAGAATGGACAGGAGACAGCCACCGTTTCCGCCCCGGTTTCAAGTGCCTCGCTGACCCGGCTGGCACCCACGCGCTGATCCGGTCCATCGTCGAACCACATCCGGCCACCTCCCGCCCCACAGCAGGAGGTCTGCTGTCGCCGCCGCTTCATCTCCACCAGGTTGCCAGTGATCTGGACCAGCTGCCGGGGCTGCTCGGTGATGTTATGAGCGCGTGCCAGATAGCAGGGGTCGTGGAACGTGATCTGCCGGGCCGCCCTTTCATTCACTTCCAGTTTTCCTTCTTCGACGAGCGCTGCGAGGTACTGGCTATGGTGCAGAACCTCGTAATGGCCACCAAACTGCGGATAGTCGTTGACCAGGCTGTTCAGACAATGGGGGCAGTGCGTGATGATCTGGCGCTGCGGTGATTGAGAAGCCAGTCCATGACTGTCAAGCGTGGCAATATTGCCCGTGGCAAGCTCCTGGAAGAGGAACTCGTCTCCCATCCGGCGGGCAAAATCCCCGCTGCAGCGCTCCTCTGGGCCAAGCACGGCGAAATTGACCTCTGCCTTGGCGAGCAGCTGGACCACTGCCCTGGCGATCTTCTGGGTGCGCCGGTCGTAGGCTGCCGCGCAGCCGACCCAGTAGAGCAGTTCAAAGTCCGGGTTCTCGCCGACCGTGGGAACCTCCAGCCCCTCCCGCCAGTTGAATCGCTCCTCGGCTGGCAGGCCCCAGGGATTTCCACTGCGCTGGACCTTCTGCAGGGCGGTCGCCGGGGAACCTCGCAGCGCTCCCTCACCAACCAGGTGCCGCCGCATATCGGTGATCATCTCCAGTGGACTGATCCCCAGCGGGCAGACCGCCACGCAGGCCGTGCAGGTGGTACAGGACCAGAGTGTTTCAGGGAGAATCGTCTCGCCGTGCAACAGGTCGCCCTGCTCGCCGCGGAGCAGCAGCGGTGCTGCCTGGTCAAGGGCAGCCCGTAGATCCTGGACCAGGTCACGGGGAGAAAGTGGTTTGCCCGCTTCATGGGCAGGGCAGGCGTCCTGGCAACGTCCGCAGGAGACACAGGCGTCCAGCTCCCGAAGCTGGTGTCGCTGGAAATCAACCAGCCTGCCAACGCCATATAAACCGGTCTCTTCGACCTCGTCGATAGAAACTGGCTGCATCTGGCCGGGCTGCCGAGTCACCGTGGCAAGCTGGATCGCACCGGCAATCGCATGGAGAAGCCGTGTGTGGGGAAAGAGGGCGACCAATCCCAGGGCCATCACCGCGTGACACCACCAGAGGGCGAAGTGGACCGTGCGGGCCGAGGCTTCCGTGACGCCGACGCCGATCGCCTCAAACCCCCGCGCAGCAAGCAGGCCTGCCGGCGAGTAACCTGGCTGGGGAGTTGCGGCCCAGAGAATGCGTAGTCCTTCGACCAGGTACCCACTCAGGCCAATCAGCAGCAGGGCACAGAGCAATAGCCTGTCTGTCCAGTGCCGTCCGATGCTCTCCTTTTCACCCGCCAGGCTGGTTCGCCGCAGCAGGAACCAGCCACAGCCGACCAGCAGCGCCAGCCCAAAGAGGTCCATCACCAGGTCGGAAATAGCAAAGTAGGTACCCTTGTGGAAAAGCGGATCGGTTGGCGGCCGGCCCGCCGCCGAGGCGGCCACGTGCTCAATGGCAATCAGCAGGGTCCCGATGGTCAGCACCAGGAATCCGTAAAAGAGCAGCCGGTGAGCACGGCTGGCCCGTGGTCGGCTGCCTCGCAACGTGCGCAGCGAGAGGACCTTGCTAAAAAGCCGCCGCAGCGTTCCACCCCAGTCGACACGTCTTGAGTTCGGGCGTCCCAGCCGCCACAGCCGCACACGGCGGTAAATGCCATGAGAGAAGACAATCATTGCCACAGCGGCCAGGGCATAGAAGATCCCCTTGGACGTGCCGTCAATGTTGCCGAAGATCTCACGTGTCAGTGAATCAGGGGGCATGGCTTTCTCGTAATCAGCTGTCGTCGTCTGAGAGCTTGCTGGTCAGGTCCGGGACTACCTCGTAAATATCGGCGACCAGTCCGTAATCGGCGACCTCGAAGATAGGTGCATCAGGATCACTGTTAATCGCCACGATCCGCTTGGAGTTTTTCATTCCGGCCAGGTGCTGGACCGCCCCGGAGATTCCCAGTGCCAGGTAGAGCTCCGGAGAGACGATCTTTCCCGTCTGTCCGACCTGCAATTCGTTGGGAGTAATGCCGGCATCAACCAGTGCCCGGGAACTGCCGGTTGCTCCCCCGAGGCAGTCTGCCAGCCCTCCTACCAGCCGCTCGAAATCATCACTATTTCGGATGGCGCGTCCCCCGGAGACGACCACGCTTGCCTCGGTCACATCGGGCCGATGGCTTGGCTTGGATTCCAGACCGACATAATGGGCGTGACCGGGGAGGGATGCCTCGTCGACCGCCAGGGGAGTGATTGTCCCGGCTGCCGGGAGTGGTTCAGCTGGCGGATAGGCGGATGGCCGCACGGTGATGACCTGGGGAGACGACGTGAGCACGACGGTGGCCAGGATCGCCCCGGCATACATCGGTCGTTTCATCACCAGGCGGCTATCGGTC